>DASVCM010000301.1:0-4972 GCA_036381635.1 Lacipirellula sp. | reverse complement strand
CATGTGCCATCCCCTGGTAAGTCGGTGCTGCCGCCGCTGAGCTAGCGGCGCCTGTCGTCATGCTAATATACGGGCGTACACAGGGCAAGAGCGTATGTACACCTTTCGGCGCCTCGGGGCGACGAACATGAACTAGGGCGGACTTCGGCCCGTAAAGTAGGCGGCCCGTCCGTTTTTTTCGGGCGAAGCCACAGCATTGCCGCCGATTTGGACCAGTGCGACAATTGCTAAGCCTCTCTTGCGCCTCTACGGAAGCCGCCGCACATGGCTCGTTTGCTACGTCGCTTTCGCGCGATTTGGATTTTGCTGGTACTGGCCGGTCTGGCCGGCACACCATCCAGCTTTGCCCAGCCCGCAAACCCGGTGTCGCTGGAGACGCCGTCGGAAACCGCGGCGGTTCTGTCCGCTCGGTCGCCGCGCAACGCCGAAGACCTGCGGCTGATTCAAGACCAGCTTCAGCGCGTCATCAAGCAAGCCATGCCGGCGACGGTGGCGGTTGAAATCCGCGGCGCCGCCGGCAGCGGAGTCATCGTTAATCGAGAGGGGCTGGTGCTCACCGCGGCCCATGTGGTGGGCCGCGCCGGCCGCCGCGCTTGGGTTGAACTGCCTGATGGCCGCCGCCTGGCCGGACGCTCGCTCGGCGCCAACCACGACGTGGACGCGGGCATGATCAAGATCGACAACCCGCCGACGGACCTGCCATTTGCGCCCGTACATGAAGGCCCGGAGCTGGAGCCCGGCGAGTGGGTGGTCACCATCGGCCAGCCGGGCGGCGTCATGGAAGACCGGGCGCCGCCCGTGCGATTCGGCCGCGTACTGTTTCGCGGCGAAGGTGTCCTGTGCACCGACTGCAAGCTCGTCGGCGGCGATTCGGGCGGCCCGCTGTTCAACATGAACGGCGAGGTCGTCGGCATCCACAGCAGCATCGGGCCGATGCTCACGCACAACTTTCACGTCCCGATCAGCGCCTTCCACAGCGGCTGGGATCGGCTGGTAAAGGGCGAAGTCTGGGGCGGCCGGTTCGACGACGAGCACCGGGCGTTGCTTGGCGTTCGCGGGCACACGGAGGAAGGCCGCTGCGTGATCACGCAAGTCTTTCCGGGGATGCCGGCCGATAAGGTGGGAATGGAGGAAGGCGACGTGATCCTGGCCGTCGAGAACCGAGAGATCGGCGGCTTTGAGGAGCTATCGCGGATCGTGGCTCACAAGGAGCCGGGCGACCGGCTACGGCTGAAGATTGAACGCGACGGCGAGATCTTCGAACTTTCGGCGGAGCTGGTAGGGACGGATTAAGCAGGGAATTGTGGTGTTTACTTCCGGGCCGTGGTAAACCAGTTGTTGCTCGCCAAGCGAGAACCTTTCCTGGATTTGCATATGCGCGCGTCTAACTTCAGCGATTGGATGAGTCGCTGCCTGGCAGCAGTCGTGATAGCCTTCACGTTGGCCGCATCGCTACCGGCGCTTGCCGACGATCCTTCGGAGGCTGGCCAGCGGGAAGGCATTCCAAGTGAGGATGAATTCGGCCTGGAGCGGCTGTTCGTTCCGCGCTGGCGGCTGACCGACGGGCCTCACGTTCGTGCGGCGTTTCGCGAAGTCATCAAGGACGCCGCCGAGGCGACTGTCTGCATCCATTGCGACGGCAAACATACGGCGGTGGGCGGCATCATCCGCTCGGACGGTTGGATCGTCACCAAGGCGACTCCGCTATGCGGCAATCTCACGGTGGTTTTGGCCGATGGCCGTAAGTTCGAGGCCGCTACGGTGGCCGAAAGCGGCGAATACGATCTCGCCCTGCTCAAAGTTGACGCCAAGAACCTGCCGACGCTCGATTTGAGCGGGACCGAGGTTCCGGAAGTCGGCTCTTGGCTGGCGACGGTGGGCCGCTCGCGCGACCCGTTGGCGGTCGGCGTGGTGAGCGTGCCGCCGCGAAAGATTCCGCCGCAAGCCGGCATCTTGGGCGTGCAGTTGGACGGAGAGCTGCCGCTGGTAGTGAAAGTCTTCCCCGATAGCGCCGCCGAAGAGGCTGGCGTGGAAGCTCACGATCGCATTTTGCAAGTGAATGGCCGTCGCACGCCGAGCCGTGAACGGCTTAAAGAAATTGTCGGTTCGTACAATCCCGGCGACGACGTGGAGCTAATTGTCGATCGCGACGGCCAATCGCTCACGCTCAAGGCGACGCTGGGCGGCATGTTTCCCGGCCTGATGGGCCGCAACGATTTCCAGAACACGCTCGGCGGAAAGCTCAGCGTCCGCCGGTTCGGCTTCCCCACCGCGTTTCAGCACGACTCGGTGCTGCGTCCGACGGACTGCGGCGGGCCGGTGGTGGATGTCGACGGCCGCGTCGTCGGCTTCAACATTGCCCGTGCCGGGCGGACCGAGTCCTACGCGCTGCCCAACGCCGCGGTGCAGGAAGTCGTTGAGAAGCTGATGACTGAGAAGCTGATGGTCGAGACGCAGCCGGCGCAATAAGCGCGCCCCACCAAGAGGTCGTCATCCTGAGCGAAGCGAAGGATCTGGCTTGGCGCTAGATTCTTCGCTTCGCTCAGAATGACTGCGAACTCACTTCTTGCGTAGCCACTTGTCGGCGAAGTCCATGTACGCGTTCCAGTCGGCAGGCGTCATGGCGTGCTTGCCGCTACGGATCCAGTAGCCCAGCCGGCTGTCGATGAGCGGCGCGTCGGGTTTTGGCGTCGCATCAGCTTCCAAGCCTTCGACGCCCAATAGTTCATACACTGGCGTCGCCTCCTTGAGCACCGTGAACTGTCCTGCAGGGTTCGCCCAGAGGTCGTCTGCTGCGGCGGCGAAAAGCACCGGCCGTGGAGCGCACAGCGCCACGAGCGAGTGTTGGTCGAAAGGCAACCTTGAGGGGTCGTCTCCGAACTGCTTGAAGTTATCGCAAAACCAGTGCGGAAAGGCTGAGTTGATCCGAGCAACGCTCTCGGCCTTGGGGTCGTCATGCCGGCTGGGGCCGCTGCCGCCGACTCCCGCTTGATTGGCGACCGTTAGCGCGATGCGATCATCAAAAGCGCCGGCCAGCAGCGCCGTCTTGCCCAGACGCGAGTGGCCGACAACCGCAATTCGCTGCGGATCGATACTGGGCTCCGACGCCAGATGGTCGACCGCTCGATGGATGCCCCAGGCCCAGGACATGATCGTCGCCGTATGCGACGGCTCCCCGGCGCCATCGGCAGTGGCTAATGCGGCGCGAAGTCCCTCCGGTTCGTCAGGCCGATCGGGCTGAACGTCGCCGCAGTAGAAGGTCGCGACCGCATAGCCGCGGCGGATGATTTCCTCCAGCGGCCACGTGTCGGCCTGGGCGCCTCGTTTCGCGGCGGTCGCCCGGCCTTTCACGACGCCGGGATAGCGGCTCGGCATCCAAGCCGTCGGGATGCGCACGCGCGGGTGATCGGTGAGCAGATGATTGCCGCCGAAATTGGCGCCGACAAAGCAAGGGGATCGCCCTCCCGGCGGCGCCGCGATCAGCAGATAAATCTTCGGCCAGCCCGCCGGGCCCGTGGTAAGCTCCACCTCCTTCAGCGTTGCCTTCCCGCCAAGGGCCTCGCTGTCTTCGAAGAGCACCTTGGCAGTCACCGGCTGGGGCGTCTCCGGATACTTGCCATACATGTAGTGCTCGAACAGTGCTTTCAGTTCCGGCTTCCGCTTTGCCGTCCACTCGTCCGGCGTTGTGATCTTAGATCTATCGAAGGCCACCAGCGGATCGGGGAGCTTTTCCTTTCGCGGCAATTCATCCGGCGTTGGATAGGCCGCGTTCAGCGCAGTGGACATGAGCAAGCTCGCGATCAGTGCAAGTAATGAGCGCATCGATAGGTCCGATGGGTTATAAATCTTGGAGCGAGATAAGCGGCCAAAGAAAAAGCCGCCGACCCATTGGGCCGGCGGCTTCTAGTTTACGCAAGAATTGGTGCGGCGCGGCTATGCCTTTAAGACTTCTGTCTTCCCCGGCACGGGCACCGGATACTCGCCGTTGTCATTGGGCATCACCGGCGGGTTAGCGGCGAAGTCGTACTTCTCCGGCGATAGCGAGAGCGTCGAGTTGATCGCCTCGTCCCACTTGATCTCCTTGCCGGAGTACGTGGCCATCCGGCCCATGATGGCGGTCATCGTCGACTCGGCGCCGTAGTCGCCTTCGTTGTAAATCTCGCCGCGACGCAGGGCGGCGAACATGTCGTGGTGCTCTTGGTGATGGTTGTTCACCTTCTTGGCCTTGCTGCGCCACTTGCCGTCGGCAGTCGTAATTTCAGGCCCGCGCCCGTCATCGAGATATGCCGTCCCCTTCGTGCCGTGGGCGTGCTCGTTGACGGCGGTCCATGCGCCGTTGATGTGGCAGCACTGGCTGAACATCTTCGTGCCGTCGGGATAGGTGTATTCGACGGCGTGATGGTCGAAGATCTGCCCGAACTCCTTGCCGGTGCGAACCTGGCGGCCGCCCAGCCCGTGGCACGCCACCGGCACGGCGCCCTTGAGCCAGTTGCTGACGTCCATATTGTGGATGTGCTGTTCGACGATGTGATCGCCGCAGAGCCACGTGAAGTAGTACCAATTGCGCATCTGGTACTCCATCTCGGTCTGCTGAGGCTCACGGGGTCGAACCCACAGGCCGCCGCTGTTCCAGTAGACGCGCGTGGCGAGTACGTCGCCAATGGCGCCGTCGCGGATCTTTTCGATGGCCTCGAGGTACCGCGGATCGTGCCGCCGTTGCAGACCGACGGCGACCATGAGATTCTTTTCCTTGGCCATTTCGTTGGCGGCCAGGAACCGGCGGATGCCCGGGGCGTCGACCGCCACCGGCTTCTCGCAGAAGATGTGCTTGCCGGCCTTTCCGCAGGCCTCGAAGTGCTGCGGACGGAAGTGGGGCGTCGTGGCGAGACTCACCAGGGCGACGCCGCTGTCGATGACTTGCTGGAAGCCGTCGAAGCCGACGAACTGCCGCTCGGACGGCACGTCGACGCGG
>DASVCM010000300.1:0-7026 GCA_036381635.1 Lacipirellula sp. | reverse complement strand
CCCGCTGCCCACCCCCTCCCCAACCCTCCCCACAAGGGGGAGGGGGCTGGAGGAAAGTGAATCTGATGCGGGCAGGCGTGGTTCAGTCGCAGCGGCAGTCACGTGCTGAGGGCTTCGCAGAAGGCGGGCGATTCAGTGGATGGGGCGAAAGGAAGGCTGCAAGCTGTCGCTAACCGACATCCAATCTCCGTGGCCAGCAATCGGTCGAGCGCTTCCTCCGGCGGCAGGTGCAACTGGACTTCCTCGTCCACGACACGAACCGGAAAGGTGCGAATCCGATACTCCTCGCCCTCAAGCGACTGGCCGGTGTCGAGCGAGAACGTCTTCTTGTGCAGCGGGCAGGCGACCTTCGGCTCGCCGGAGGCGTCGCCGAGGATGCCGCGCGACAGGACGAACGCCTTGCGGTGGGGGCACATGTTCTGTGCGGCGTACCACGCGCCGCGGCTCGCGAGATTGAACACCGCAAGCTGCGACTGGCCGTACTTCACCGTGGCGCCGCCGTCGCGCGGGAAATCGCAAACGCGGCCGACGGCGACCCACCGCAGCCCTTCGGCCTGCTCGCACTGGTGTTCGCCGAGCGTGCGGCCGTCGAGCATCCGGAACTGTTCGAGCGAGACAAACTCGCTCGGCCAGTCCGCGGGGCGCATCTGGCCGCGCTCGTGGACGATCTCGATGCACGACTCAGTATCTTCTGAGTTGACGAACTGCCGGAAGGCTTTGCGCTTCTCGGGATCGCGAACAACGGCCGCCCACTCGCACTCGTACGAATCAACGAGCCGGGCCATCATCGCGTCGAGTTCCGCGGCGATGCCGAGCTTGTCGTGGATCACGACATCGCGAACGTGATCCAGCCCCCCTTCGAGCTTTTCGAGCCACACGCTCGTGCGGGTCAGCCGGTCGGCCGTCATGATGTAGTACATCAGAAAGCGGTCGACGTAGCGCAGGGCCGTCTCCTCGTCGAGGTCGGCGGCCAAGAGATCGGCGTGCCGCGGCTTGGCGCCGCCGTTACCGCAGACGTACAGGTTGTAGCCTTGCTCGGTGGCGATCAGGCCGATGTCTTTGCTCTGGGCCTCCGCGCATTCGCGAATGCAGCCCGAGACGGCCATTTTTATTTTGTGAGGCGCCCGGATGCCCTTGTACCGGTGCTCGACGCGAATCGCGAAGCCGACCGAATCCTGAACGCCGTAGCGGCACCAGGTGGAGCCGACGCAGCTTTTGACCGTGCGCACCGCCTTGCCGTAGGCGTGGCCGCTTTCGAAGCCGGCCTCGACGAGCTCTTCCCAAATGTCGGGCAGCTTCTCGACCGGGGCGCCAAACAGATCGATCCGCTGGCCGCCGGTGATCTTGGTGTAGAGGCCATACTTCTTGGCGACGCGGGCGATTATGGCGAGCTTCTCGGGCGTGATCTCGCCGCCTGGGACGCGCGGGACGACTGAATAGGATCCGCCGCGCTGCAGGTTCGCCAGGAAGCGGTCGTTGGTATCCTGCAGCGTCTGGTGCTCGGGCTGGAGGATGTTCTCGCTCCACAGGCTGGCGAGGATCGAGGCGACCGCCGGCTTGCAGACCTCGCAGCCTAGGCCCTGGCCGCAGTGATTGAGCGCCGCCGCAAACGTGCGCAGCTCTTTGGCTTTGACGATGGCAAACAGCTCGGTCCGCGAGTAGGCGAAGTGCTCGCAGAGATGGCTGACGACGGCTCTACCGGCCTTCTTCAGCTCGGCCTTGAGCAGATCATTCACCAGCGGAAGGCAGCCGCCGCAGCCGGCGCCGGCTTTTGTCGAGCGCCTGAGAGCGTCGAGCGTGTCGATGCCGTCGCTGCAGATCGCAGCGCAGAGAACGCCTTTGGAAACGTTGTTGCACGAGCAGACCTGCGCCGAGTCAGGCATCGCCTCCAGGCCGACGGCGGCGGCCGAAGCGGCGGTCCCGACGATCAGCTCATGCGGCTTGCACGGCAGCGGCAGACGGCCGCGGGCGAGCATCGACAGCCGGCCGTAGTCGGCGGCGTCGCCAACGAGAATGCCGCCCAACAGCCGGCTGCCGTCGGGCGAGAAGAGCAACTTCTTGTAGACGCCGGCGAGCGGGTCCTCGAACACCAGCGGCGTCGCCCGGTCGGCCGGCAGCTCGTAGGCGCCGAAGCTGGCGACGTCGACGCCCATCAGCTTCAGCTTGGTCGAAAGCTCGGCGCCGGCGAAGCGGCGGTCGTCGCCGGCGAGATTCGCGGCGACGATCTCCGCCATCTCGTAGCCCGGCGCCACCAGACCGTAGACCATTCCGCTGTGCAGGGCGCACTCGCCGATGGCGAAGATGCGAGCGTCGGAAGTCTCGAGGCGATCGTTGACGGCGATCCCGCCGCGCTCGCCCACCGCCAGGTTCGACTGCCGGGCCAGCTCGTCGCGGGGGCGAATTCCGGTCGACACGATCACCATGTCCACGTCGATCGACGCGCCGTCGGCGAACTCCATCCGCTCGACCCGGCCGTTGCCATGGATCGCCTTGGTGGCTTTGTTGAGATGAACGCGGACGCCGAGCGATTCGATCTTGCGGACGAGAATCTCCGAGCCCTTGTCGTCGATCTGCCGGGGCATCAGCCGGGAAGCGAACTCGACGACATGCGTTTCCAGATTGAGATCGAACGCCGCCTTGGCGGCTTCCAGCCCGAGTAGACCGCCGCCGATCACCGCACACCGCTGCGACTGAGCGGCGAAGGTGATGATGTTCTGCAGATCCTCGATCGTGCGGTAAACGAAGACGCCCGGCTTCTCGACGCCCGGCACGGGCGGCACGAACGGATACGAACCCGTGGCCAGTACCACGTAGTCGTAGGCGATGTCCACGCCGCGCTCCGAGCGGACGACGCGGCGATCGCGGTCGATTTCGCTCGCCCGGTCGCCGAGATGAAGCTCGACGCCATGGTCGGCATACCACTCCTGCCGGGCGAGCATCAGCTTTTCGGCGTCGCGGTGCGCGAAAAACGAGGTGAGGCCGACGCGGTCGTAGGCCGAGCGCGGCTCTTCGCAGAACGTGACGATCCGGAATCGCCGCGCGCGGTCGAATTCAACCAGCCGTTCGCAAAACCGCTGGCCGACCATGCCGTTGCCGATGACGACGACGGTTTGTGCGTCAGGCGATGCTGAGCTCTCGGCAGGCATAGGCAACTATCGTTGGCGTCAATCACGTAAGCGCGGGACGCCGCGGCGAACGCAACCGCGGCGCCGGTCGTCTCGATTCCTGGCGATCCTTCGGAAGTCCGAAGGGAGTTGAGCGGAACGCGGTACACGCCAACGCCGGCACTGCCGCAGTCGTATGCAGCCGCGGCGCAGGTGTTAGGCAGTCGCGTCGTGGCAAAGTTTCGGCTAGCCGAACCAGACGCAACCGAGGCTCGGTAAATTCAGCGTTCCGGCCGTGTGCGCTAGAGCAACGAGAACTTTGGAATGCCGTTTTCTAAAGCACCTTCGAAACCGGGGGCTAGCGTCCCGCGGCTGATGCATCAGCCGAAACGCGCTAGCGTCCGGTTCCTGCGGCAGGTCGGGAAGCTGGTTCCGGAAAGCCAACGCTCGACGTCTCAAGATGCCCGCATGCCGTCCGCGCCGCCGCACAATCCGACCGTGTTCGTTGTCGACGACGACGATGCCGTGCGCGAGTCGCTCGCGGCGCTGTTGCGCGTGCGCGGTTTCGAAGTGCTGGCATTCAGCGCGCCGGGCGCGTTTCAACGCTACTATCGCCCGCACATGCCAGGCTGCCTGTTGCTGGACGTCTGCCTGCCCCGGCAAACGGGGCTGGAGCTGTACGAACACCTTTTGCGCGAAGGCAAAACTCTGCCGGTCATCTTTCTGACGGCCCACGCCGACGTGGCGACCGCCGTGGCGGCGATGAAGACCGGCGCCATCGAGTTCTTGCAGAAGCCATGCGAGCCAGAGGCGTTGGTCGCGTCCGTGCGGAAGGCGCTCTGCGTCGATGCGGAGCGGCGCGCGCATGAGCAGCGCGTCGCCGCCGTCGCCAGTCGAATCGCGAAGCTGACCCGGTCGCAGCGCGAGACGCTGGAGCTCATCCGCTCGGGCGAGACGAACAAGTCGATCGCCGCGCGACTGGGCGTCAGCGAGCGGGCCGTCGAGATGCGCCGCTCGACGATCATGCGCCGGCTGCAGGTTCACAGCGTGGCCGAATTGTTCGAGCTGGTGGCCACGCATCGCCTGCTCGCGGGGCAAGCCCCGCGGCTAAATGGGTCTCAAATGCCCCGCCATTTGCCATAAAGGGGAGCCAAACAAGGCAAAAATCTCCGGTTACAATGGAAGCTCGCCTGCCGACTCGGCCCAGCGTGCAATCGGTGATCTTCCATGCGGCCCGACAGAATTCTCGACCGACCAACTCGGAGGCGGGCCTGCCGTGCCGCCGCGGCGATGCTGCTCTTGGCAGCGCTGTGCGCCGCCGCAAGCGCTTCTGAAAACGCAGTCGAGTCGCGCGGCGCGCCCAGCCAGTTGCCGCCGCCGAGCTCGATGTCGACGCCCGAGTTCGAGAAGCTGCTGTTCGACTTTCTCAACGGCCGCGAGTACCAGCGGCTCGGCTGGCTGACCGATAAGTGCGTACGCGACACCGGGCCGTATATCGACGGGAAGTACTACGGGACGCACCCGGCGGTGAAGATTTACTACTCGCCCGAGATCATCGAGTGGCTGGAGGATGGCAAGCGGCGGGCGATTCCCGACGGCGCGATGATCATCAAGGAACAGTTCGAGCCGCCGGCCGCCCGGTACGAGGGCCTCGACGACGAGCAACTCTTCGAGCACCTCTCGAGTTGGACGGTAATGGTCAAGGACTCGGCCGGCTCGCACGACGGCTGGTTCTGGAGCAACCCGGAGCGCGGCAAGCCGCCGGCTAACAACCACGAGTACCCGTTCGATCCTCCCGTGTCGGGCTTCGGGCTGTACTGCGTGCGGTGCCACGCCTCGACCGAAACTGACGGCGAGACCAATGAGTACACATTCGCGTCGCTGCGAAACGTCGAGGGTTTTCCCGGGCAGCCGCTGCTGTTTCGCGTCGATGACTCGTGGCGCGAACCGACCGAGAAGTCCGCGGCAGCCGAAGCAGACACTGCTGTCGCGGTCAATCTCGACAACATAAAGCGCGACGGCAGCCATCCGCGCTGCACCGGCGCCGAGCATCCGGAACTATGCCAGCCAAGGTTGAATCAGCAGTTCCTGCAGCTATTCCCCTCGATCGCACCGCGGCCGCGCGACCAGGTGCAGAAGCTCCCGCCGGTGACGCACGACTGGGTCGTCCGCCAGCCGGCCAGCACGCGGCGTGCGCAGCCGTTCGTCACTTCCAACCAGTGCATGAACTGCCACGCGGGCCTCTTGGAGCCTTTTGGGCCGACGATGTTCGTGCCGACCGGCGCGAATCGCGAGTACGGCGCCGAGGGGGTCCACCTGTCGCCGTATGGCGAATGGCGGTGGACTCCGATGGGCCTCTCCGGGCGCGACCCTATCTTCTACGCCCAACTCGAAAGCGAGATCGAGCTGTTGCGGCAGGACTTCGCCGACCGGCCGGCGGAGTTCGAGAAGCTGTCGGGCGAAGTCGTTAAGACATGCCTGAGCTGCCATGGCGCCATGGCCAAGCATCAGTTCGATCTCGACCATGACGGCGACCAGTCGTTCGGTCTGGAGCATGTGATGCGGCCGTCGACCGATGCCGAGGCGACTGGAGTCGACGACTGGCGTTACGGGGCGCTCGCCCGCGACGGCGTGAGCTGCACGGTCTGCCATCACATGCAGCCGCGCGAGCAGCCGGCGGACGATCATCGCCACTATCTGGAGTTCTATTTGGAGAACTCAATCACCGGCAACCTCCACCTCGGCAATCCCGACGAGCTGCACGGGCCGTTCAAGGACGACGAGATCGCGCCCTACGCCATGGAACACGCGCTGGGGTTCAAGCCGAGGCACAATCCGTACATCAAGTCGTCACAGCTTTGCGGCACCTGTCACGTCGTCAATCTGCCGATTGTCGATCGGCCTGAAGAGCATGACGGCGACGAGAGTCAGCTCATTGCCGCGGAGAAGAACGCGCACTTCAAAGGCTTTCATCACCACCTGGAGCAGGCGACTTACCTGGAGTGGCTCAACAGCGCGTACCAGAACGAGCTAGGCACGCCGGGGCCCGACGCCAAGACCTGCCAGGACTGCCACATGTCGCGCGACTATCGCAACGAGCGGCTGGATTTGGAGCTCGATCACATTGAAACGCGGATGGCGGTGATTCAGGACAACACCTACCCCGACGCCGAGAATCTGGCGGACCACAAGGACCTCGAGATTCGCCGCCGCACGGAAGGCTACGCCCGCCACAACTTCCGCGGGCTGAACGTCTTCATGCTGGAGATGTTCAACCAGTTCGACGATGTGCTGGGGGTCCGGAAGTTCGACTTCATGACCGGCTCGAAGCTGGACATCCCGCACGCGATGGACGACTTCGTGCGGCAGGCCCGCGAAGAAGTGGCCGACATCGCGGTCGACGCCCGCATGGAGGAGGGCGAGCTGGTCGCGACCGTCGACATTCGCAACAAGGTCGGCCATCGGTTTCCCAGCGGCGTCGGCTTCCGGCGGGCGTTCATCGAGTTTCTGGTGATCGAAGAGGCCGCCGGCGGAGAGGATCGCATCGTCTGGTCCTCCGGCCGCACCAACGAACTGGGCGTGCTGGTGGATGACGAGGGCCAGCCGCTGCCGTGCGAGTTCTTTAACGTCGAGCCCAACACCAACAAGCAGGCGTTTCAGCCGCACCACGAGGTGATCACTTCGCCGGGGCAGGTGCAGATTTACGAGACGCTGCTGTGGGGATCGAACCACCAGTTTACGACCAGCTTCGTCCACGGCTGCGAAACGGTAAAGGACAACCGGCTGCTGCCCCGCGGCTGGAGTGAGAAAGGCCCAGGGCCGGCGCTGAATGGCGAGTTTCTGCGGGCGACTTATCCCTGCCCGACGACGCGCAAGGACCCGCGCTACGGCGACGGCAGCGGTTCGGATGAGATCGTGTACC
>DASVCM010000299.1:0-2017 GCA_036381635.1 Lacipirellula sp. | reverse complement strand
CGCTCGCACCCTGCAGAGCGCCGGCTACGCCACCGGTCACTTCGGCAAGTGGCACATGGGCGGCGGCCGCGACGTGGGCGACGCTCCGCTGATCACCGAGTACGGCTTCGACGAGTCGCTCACGCAGTTCGAAGGCCTGGGCGACCGCGTGCTCGCGCGGCTCAACAAGTACGACGGCTCCGAACCAGAGAAGATGGCGCTCGCAGTCGCCAGCGAGAAGCTAGGCCGCGGCGATGTCGAATGGATGGACCGCAGCCAGATCACCGGCGCGTTCACCGGCCGCGCGATCGACTTCATCAAAGAGGCCGAGGCCGCGGGCAAGCCGTTCTACGTGAACCTCTGGCCCGACGACGTCCACACGCCGCTGTTTCCGCCGAAGGAGCTGCGCGGCGACGAGACGAAGCGCGAGCTGTACCTCGGCGTGCTGGAGAACATGGACCGGCAGCTTGGCGAGCTGTTCGACTACATCCGCAAGAGCGAGACGCTCAGCAAGAACACGATCATCCTGATCGCCAGCGACAACGGCTTCGAGCCGGGCGCCGGCTCGGCGGGCGAGCTGCGCGGTTCGAAGGGGACGCTGTTTGAAGGCGGCATCCGCGAGCCGCTGATCGTCTGGGGCCCCGGCGTGGTGAGCGAGCAAGCCGCCGGCGTCACCAATTCCCGAACAGTCATCTCCGCGGTGGACGTGGCGGCGTCGCTGGCGAAGATCGCCGGCGCCACGCCGCCAGATTCGGCGGCGCTGGACGGCGAGGATATGAGCCGCTCGCTGCTCGGCGTCGAGCAGCAGATGCGCGACGGGCCGCTCTTCTGGTCGCGTCCGCCCGATCGCCACAGCCACGCCGGCGAGAACTTGCCGGACCTCGCCATCCGCGAAGGAAAGTGGAAGCTTTTGGTCGAGTTCGACGGCGGCAACGTTCAGCTTTACGACCTGGCCGCCGATCCCAACGAGAGGAACAATCTCGTCGAGGAGCAGCCGCGCGTCGCGCAGCAGATGTCGGCCCGCGTGCTCGATTGGTACGAATCGCTGCCGACCGACGCGAAGCTCGCCGCGGCATCGCGCCGGCATTTCACTAACCCGATCTACGAAGGGGCCGACCCCTGGGTCGTTCAGCACGGCGGCGTCTACTTCGCGTGCCAGTCCTACGGCAACCGCGGCATCACCGTCCACGCGTCGAAAGACCTGACGAAGCTCGGGCCGAAGGAAGTCGTGTGGCGAGCGCCGAACGAGGGGCCGTTTTCGCGCGAGGTGTGGGCGCCGGAGCTCCACCGGCTCGATGGCCGCTGGTACATCTACTTCGCCGCCTCGGACGGCGAGAACCGCAACCACCGCACCTACGTGCTGGAGTCGGAGGGCGACGATCCCTTCGGGCCGTACGAGCTGCGCGGCCCTGTGTACACGGGCGACGACCCGCAGCAGCAACGCGACAACCGCTGGTCGATCGACGCGACCGTGCTGGAGCACGAGTCGGGCCGCTACATGCTCTGGTCCGGCTGGGAAGGCGAGGCCGACGAACAGTGGCTGTACATCGCACCGATGAAGTCGCCCTACGAGCTGGCCGGCACGCGGGTGAAGATTTGCGACAACGACGACTATGTGTGGGAGCGCGTCGGCGAGAATCCCGACGAACGCGGCCTGCACGAGGCGCCGCAGGTCCTTCAGCACAATGGCCGGACGTTCGTGGTTTACTCGACGAGCAGCTCCTGGCAGCCGACGTACAAACTCGGTCTCTTGGAACTGCGCCGCGGCGGCGATCCGATGAACCCGGCCGACTGGAAGAAGTACGACAAGCCCGCGTTCGAGGCGACCGAGCACACCTACGGCGTCGGCCATGCGTCGTTCGTCGCGTCGCCCGACGGCACGGAGGACTGGATCGTCTACCACGCCAAGCGCGATCGCGACGACGGCTGGCGGCGGGCCGTGTTCGCGCAGCCGTACACCTGGACGGAGAACGGCCTGCCGAATTTCGGCAAGCCGGCGATCGCCGGTCAGCCGCTGCCGTTGCCCAGCGGCACGGCG
>DASVCM010000298.1:0-2168 GCA_036381635.1 Lacipirellula sp. | reverse complement strand
TCTATCCGAACGGCCTGCATCCAGTGGACGGCAGCGGTCGCCGGAAATCAGCTCAGAAAAGGCGGGGCCATAGTCGGCAGGAGTGAATTCGCTCATGCCGACAGGATAACACATTGTAGCCCTCTTGCTCCGCAAGAGGATAGCCGCATCTCGCGGAGCGAGACGCCCGCATTATCGCCGCCCTGAATCGCCTGTCCGTGGACGCGTGGCCGTGCGGCTCTGCTGCTGCGCATTTGGTGCTCGTCGCGAGTTCATTCGCTGCCGCTGAGCCATCTGCGTTTGAGCGCCGGGCGCCGTCATCTCGACCTTGCCCAACGCGCGGGCCATCGCGTTCAGATTGCCGCGCGGCACCGTCGCCGCTTCCGCCGCGAGCAGCCCCTCAGAGACGCCGCGATCGACCAACAGCACGCCGGTTTCGGTGAGCTCGTACGCTCGGTCGCGCTGACCGGCTTCCCAGTAGGAGACGCCCATGCTGACCAGCGCGTCGCAGTGCTGGCCCGGGTTGGCGATGCGCGTGAACGGCACGGGCTCGAGCAGATACTCGCACGCCCGGTCGTACCACTGGCAGGCCATCTGGTGGTCCTGCTTGTGGACCGCATGGACGGCGCCGATCTGGAAGTAGAGCCGGCCCAGCGCGTAACGCGTGTCCGGCAAATCAGCACGGCCTTCGGCCAGCGGCGTGAGCGTCGCGTCGGCCATTTCGCCATAGCGAATCGCAAGCGCCGATTCCCCGCGGCGATGCTGAATCTCGGCCGCTTGGAAGTAGATCATGCCAAGCTGCCAGTGGGCCAGGTCGCGAGCGAGCGGGTCGCTGCTCAGAGTTCCTTCGATGGCCTTCACGGCTTGCTCCGCTTCGGCCACCCATGGCTTGGGGTCGATCGGCGGATGGAGCCGGCCGCCGGCGGCCAGCGCGCTGTCGGCCACTGCGAGTCGCAGCGAGACGTCCCCTTCGCCGGCCGCGATCATCTGCTCCGCGACGGCGGAGGCGCGGGCGATCCACTGACCAACGAACTTGTCCTTCTCAGCCCAATCGCCGATGGCGATCCGCTCGGCCGTCCGCAGGTGAGCTTCGAGCAGCACCTGGTGGGCCGCGAACCGCGTCCCGGGATCGCCGCTCGCCGCCAGGCTGTCGGCAAGTTCAATCGCTTTGTTATGCAGCGGCACGGAACGCTGCTGGACGTCCTTCGATCCGAGGGCGGCAAGCTGGGCCATGTGCTCCAACGCGCCGGCGCGGACCTCGAGCGTCGCGGTCGAGCCTTCGAGCACCATTCGCGTCTGCTCGACGGCTTCGTCGTAGCGGGCGAGTTGCTTGAGGCACTTCGCCCACTGCAGGCGGTAGGCGTCGTCCTCGGGAGAGAGTTTTACCGCCTGGGCGGCGAGCTGCTCGGCGGCGATGGCCTTGCTCGTGGCGAGCTTGACTTCCGACAGCAGGTGCAGGGCCTTAGCGTTCTTGGGACTTAGCTTCAGTGCGGTCTGCAGGTCGGCGGTGCGCTCGGTGAAGCTATTCATCGGCGCACCCTCGGCCCGGAGGACGAATGGGCCGGGAAGGATTCGTCGGACGACGATCTCGTACACCTCGGTCGCAGCGCCGTCGGTAGCGAGTGCGTCGTCGCTGGCGACGGCTGCGGCGCCGGCGGCTTGCTGCATGAGCGTTACGCCGCGCTCGGGAAACGACGTGCTCAGCGGATTGCCGAAGTCGTCCTTTGCCACCGCGGGCCGCAGCTCGACGAGGCCGAGCTTGGCGACCATCGACGCGAAGCCGTCTGGCTTAGCCAGTTCAACGCGGATCGACTGGACGATTTCGCCGTTGAAGTTGATCTCGATCGTTGGAAAGCTGCCGAGCGAATACGTTAGCGTCGGGCCCTTCGCGTCGGCTTCTTGGGCGCCCGTCCACTTGGCGAGGACTTCCGCCCGGGTGGTCACTCCCGGCGTCACGCCATTGAACGTCGCCGGTTGCATCTCGGGCGTAGGGACGATGTCGGTGGCGGTGACTTCCTCTTCAATGCAGACGTCGTCGGCCGCGGGCTTGTCGGGCGTGCCGCGAACGACCGGCGACGCGCCTGGCTGCGAGGTCGCGGGCGGATCAGCCAGGTCGGGGACGAGAGCTTCCTGCAGCCGCTCGGCGGACTGCTCGGCGAGCTCGGGCTCGTATTCCGAGACGTTGGCGA
>DASVCM010000297.1:0-8328 GCA_036381635.1 Lacipirellula sp. | reverse complement strand
GTTTTACCACTGGGGGCAGCCGGAGCAGGCGCTCGAGCAATTCAATCTGGCCTGCGGACTCTACCTGCAATATCCGCGGTGGATGCTCCGCGCGCAATTCGATCGCCCGCCGGTAGCCGATACCGCGCTCGCACGAACTATTGTCCCCTGGGGCGCCAGCCAGCGGCGATTCACGCCGGGAACCTTCCCCACGGCGATCAACGTCGCCCAGGGAACGCTCGATAATAGCCAGGCGCTGCGGCAAGGTGGGCCGCTCCAATCGCCCGAGCTCTGGCCAATCAACGTTATCGAGATCGTCCGCTGCACGGCGCTCGCCATCCGCCGCCGCAACGAGATCCTTGGGCCGCTCGGCGCGCACGACGCCATCTCGAAGAACCTTAGCGTCAATCTCGCCCGCGGCGGCGCTCCGCCCAACCACTGGTCGGGCGCCTTCGTCGATATCCAGCGCGGCCTGGCCCTCATCGGCATCGGCGATACCGAACAGGGCCTGCAATTGCTGGAACGCGGGACGCTCGTCGCCGGGCAGTTCGACCATCCCCTCACCTGCGTCGCGCTGCTGGAACAGGGACGCTTGGCGCTCGACGCCGGCAATACCGCAGCCGCCGGCAGTCTGCTCGCCGAGGCGAGCTACTCGGCGTTTCTCTATGAAGACGTAGGCGTCATCGATGATGCGTTTCGCTATGGCGAGCTGAACCGAGTCGCCATGAATGCCGGCGACTTAAACCCGGCGCTCGCCGTGGCCGCAGAGTGGGCGCGGCGGGAGCGGCTGGAACTGTTGGCCGCGCGACTCAATCTGGCCCTGGCCGATGAGCTGATGACGCTGCGCCAGGTAAGGCCGGCGGCCGCGGCCATTGCGGCCGGAGTGTCGCAACTCAACGACGCGCGGACCGGCGTGCTCGGCAACTGGGCCCAATTCCTCGAAGCCCGGCTGCAGTTCCTGCAGGCCCGCAGTTCGGCGCCAGCGGCGCTGGAGACGGCCGTCGAAGGGCAGCGAAAGATATCACTCCCGAATTTCCAGATCAGCCTGGCGAACAACATGTTCGATCGCCAGACGCTGCCGACTCGCAGCGCGCCGCTGGTGTACGAAGCGCTGCTCGCTGACGCCGCGCCGATGGACGCCGCCATGCGGCCGCTTGAAACGTTGGCCGTGATGACGACGCCTCACCCCGAGGCCTTCGAGCGGTGGCTGCTGGCGGCGCTGGAGCGTAAGAACATTGGCGCGGCGGTGGAAATTACCGAGCGGGCGAAGCGGCGGCGACTCCATAACTCGCTGCCGTGGGGCGGGCGGCTGGCCGCGCTGCGCGACCTGCTGGCCACGCCGACGGCGCTGCTTTCGCCCGCGCAACGTCAATTGCAAAGCGAAGTGCTGGATCGCTTTCCGGCATTCGCCAAAGCGACCGAGGAAACACATCGGCTTCGCAGCGAGCTCGACGCCCGGTGGCGGCCGCCGCTGAAAGCGGATGCGCAGCGCAGGTCGGCCCAGCTTTGGGATCAGTATGCCGCGGCGATCGCCTCCCGCGAGCAACTTTTGCAACAGATTGGCGTTTCTCGCGCCCCGGCGGAGTTGGCGTTCCCCCCGCTGAGCAGCGCCGCTGACTTGCAGCAACAACTCGCGCCGGGCCAGGCGCTGCTGGTCTTCCACGACACCACCCAAGGAATGCTTGGCGTACTCATCACGGCCAAGGCCGCGACGCATTGGAACTGCGGGCCGAGCAACCGCATCGCCGGGCTGGCGTCCGAATTTCTGCGCGACCTGGGCAACCGCGACGCCAGCGGCGAGATCTCGACGGACGAATTGGTCGCCACCGATTGGCAGAAGAGCGGCGCCAAGCTGTTCGAGGCGCTCTTCGCCGGGTCATCGCTAGCGCCCTCGGCCGTAAGCGAGCTGGTCGTCGTTCCCGACGGCATCACCTGGTACGTGCCGTTCGAAGCCCTGTGGGTCGATGTCGAAGGGGAGGGCACGCCGCTGGTGAAGCTGGCGCGCGTGCGCTATGCTCCGACGGCGGCGCTGGCGTTCAGTTTCAAAGGCCCGTGGCGTCGCGTGCAGCGGACGGGCATCGTGGCCGGCGACGCGCTGCCGGGCGACGACGATCCGCAGGTTCGCCTCGAACTGACCGAGCCGCTGCAGGCGGCCGTGCCGGGGGCAGTCGCTCTGCAGCCGCCGTTGCCGGCGCCGTCGCCAGCGGTTGCGACGCTCCTTGATTCGCTCATCGTCCTCGACGACGTCGAGACACAGGGCGAGCATCCGCTCGCCTGGTCGCCGCTGCCGATGGATCGCAACGAGCCGCAGGGGGCGCTCACCGAATGGCAGGCGCTGCCCGACACAGGGCCGCAGCGGATTCTGCTTCCCGCCATGCACACGTTGGCCGAACGCGGCGGCCGCGCCACAAGTCGGCGACGCGGCGGCTATGCCGTCGCCCCGGGAGACGACCTGTTTTTCGCCAGTTGCGGGCTGATGTCCGCGGGCGCTGAAACGTTGCTATTAAGTCGGTGGCGCGTCGGCGGTCAGTCGATGCTCGATTTGGTGCGAGAGTTCGCGCAGGAGTTGCCGCACACTGCCGCGGCCGATGCCTGGCAACGGAGCGTCCAGCTCGCCATGGAAATGCCGATCGATCCCTTGAGCGAGCTGCGGGTGCGCGCGGGGAAGGATGCGGTAGACCTGACGGCGGCGCATCCCTTCTTCTGGGCCGGGTACATGGTGGTCGACAGCGGCTGGCGGCCGCAAGACGTTGAGGCTGAAGCCGAGGCAGTGCCTGAGGACGCGGCTGCGGCGCCGCCAGAGGTTCCATCCGTACCGCCGAAGCCGGAGCAGGCCGCGGCGGCTGTTCCGCCGCAAGGAGCGCCGGCCGATGTCGCGCCGCCGCCCGGGGAGGGCGAGGCGCCCGCCGAGCCGCCGACTAATAAATAGCCGGCCATTCTGGTGGGGAGCCGAGCCAGAATGGCTCGGCTATGTAGCGAAGAGCGGGTGAAGGGAATCGAACCCTCGCCTAAAGCTTGGGAAGCTTTCGTTCTACCATTGAACTACACCCGCGGCAGCTACAAGTGTACCGAAGGTCGCCCACGGCTGGCAACTATTGTCGTCTTCTCGCTCCGCGAGTAGATCTTGCCTCGCCAGCCGTAGACTACTCGATCGCTTTCAGCAGCGTCTGAACCCGCCGGGACAGCTCCGTCTCTTCGCTGCCGCTGGCCGTGGAAAAGTGATCCTCTTCGTTTGCGGCCTCGACGCGCGACCGCAGTTGATCGACCAGCTCAATAGTCCCTTCCATCGACCGCGGCTCGAGGACAAACGCTCGCTCGTCCGGCGTCAGGGATCCGTAATACAACTGCACGAACTGGTACTGCCCGGCGAGCGACTCCAGGCGAGAGATCAGCTTCGCCACTTGAGATGTAGTTATCCCTTCGCGTCCGGCAACCACGGCAGCCTCGACTTCGCGCAGACCGTCGTGATAACCGCCAACCCGCGCATTGAGTTCCGCAAGATTCACATCGACGCGCGGCTGAGCCGCTTGCGGCTTAGCGAGCGGAGGTTCTGACGGCGACTGGTTGTATACGGCAGCCGCCTCAACCGCAGACGGCGCTGGCATCTTGCTGGCGTCTGCGGGCCCATCTACCATCGGCGCTTCGTGGCTGCTGAGAACGGACCGTTCCGGCTTAGCGGGATTCTCAATCGTCAGGGCCTCGGAGCCAATGGGTACGGGCTCCGAGATGTGCACGATGAACGGTTTCTCCGACGCGGCATTCTCGTCGGTCTTCGCGTCTGCCAATTGATGTCGCGTAGTAGGAGCCGTGGCGCGCGACGCCTGTTTAGGCTCGGCCGGCTTTACTTTCGCCGCTTGAGATTTGCTGCTCAAACCTTTCGCGGGCGAGGCGCTTCTCGGCTGGTTGGGCGCATCGATCGCCGGCTTAGCGACGGCAACTTCCTTGGTTGTCTCACCCTCACTACGTTCCACGGCGCTGAACGCAGGCGCCGCCGGCCATTCTCCTGTCGTCCCCGGCAACGATTGTGACAGCGCCCGGCGCAACCAGGCCTGGAGCACTTGATAGTCGCCCCCCGATTGCGAGGATTGCCGCCAGGCGTCGAGGACCCCATCGAGCGTCTTCGTCCGAGCGGCGTAGACAGGCGGGTTCACTTTAGCGTCCAGCTCAAGCTGGTACCGCAGGTCCGATTCCAACCGCTCGAGCCGATCGCCAGGCGTGGTTCGCGAAGGTTGCGCGGTGACGGCCGCTCCGAGAATCGCGATGGCGACCGCGCTGCTCGCTAGCACCGTAAACCGTTCCTGAGTCAACAGCTTTCCCATATCTTTCCCAGCACTGGCCACATCGACCGACCAACAGCCGCGACCTAACAGGTCGCCGGAGAGCCGCCAACCGGCGTAAACTAAAGATGGTCGCCAGCGCCCCGCTACAAACTTAGAACACGCGCCGCCGATCACCTTCCTTCCCGGACCGCAGCGACGACGACATGGACCGCCGCCTCCTCAAGCCGCTGCTATTGGTGACGATCGTGCTGATCCTGCCGGTCGTACTGCTGGCCGTTCGCGGCGAGTCGTTTGCCGCCGAGCTTCAGCAGTGGCAGTCGGCGCCGCCGTCGCGCGGCACGCTCGCCGCATTGGTGATCGGCATCCTGGCCGTCGACGTCGTGCTTCCCGTCCCGTCAGGGCCGATCAGCACGCTTGCCGGAAGCCATCTCGGCATTCTGGCAGGAACGGCTGCATCGACCGTGGGCATGACGCTCGGCGCGGTGATCGCCTTTGCGCTGGCGCGCGGCGTTGGCTCGATCAAGAAGAGCAGGGCGGCGGCGCACGTGACGAATCTCGGCAGGAGTTCGGAGAACGTTATCGCCGAGAACGACGCCAAGACCTCCAGCGAGGCTCAAGAGGCCTGCCGCGTTCATGGGCCGTGGCTGCTGGTGATCACGCGGCCGCTACCGATTATCGCCGAGGCGGCGGTGCTGTTGGTCGGCGGCCTGCAAATGCCCTGGCGAACGTTCCTTCCAACGGTCATTGTCAGCAATCTGGTCCTCTCCGCGACATACGCCGTACTGGGCCAACAGGCCGCGGCCCACGGTTGGCTGCCGCTGGCCGTTTGCACGAGCATCGCCTTGCCGCTGGGAATTGCGCTGGCCTGCCGCCGTCACTTGCGGGGCGGCTCTTAAAAAGAATCGCGTGGTCGAGGCTCCTGCAAGACACGGCCCTAAGCGCCTGGTTTGCGCGGCGGACGAATATCGTGCCGCTCCATCTTTCGCAGAAGAGCTTGCCGCGTGATCCCGAGCAGCCGAGCGGCGGCCGTCCGGTTGAAGAACGTGTGCTCAAGCGTGAGCAACAGATGTTGCCGCTCAACGGCCGCCAGGCTGCTCCACAGCGGCTCATGCACGGCGGCCGGCGCGTCGTTCTCCTCGCCAGGCGGCTCCCGTTCTGATCGCGTCGCGTCTCCGTCCCCCGCAACGCCAAATGCAGGCGACCTTGGACCTTCCTCGCAATCGTCTGCGAGCAGGCGCCGAAATAAATCCGCGCCGAGTACGGAGCCGTCGGCATCGATGGCAGCCTGCTCGAGTATATTGCGAAGCTGCCGAACGTTCCCCGGCCACGCGTACGCCATCAAGCATTGCTCGGCGGCAACCGACAATCGGCAGCACGGCAAGCCTTCCGACGCGAGCTGCGCAAGCATTGCCGAGGCAAGGTCAGGAATGTCCTCCGCTCGCTGCCTTAACGGAGGCGTCCGTAGATGAATCACGTTCAATCGATAATACAAATCCTCGCGAAACCGTCCGCCCCGCACTTCATCTTGCAGATTCCGGTTCGTCGCCGCGATGACCTGCACGTCGACGCGCTCGCCGCGATGAGTGCCGACCGGCGTCACCACCCGTTCTTGAAGCACCCGCAAGAGCTTCGCTTGCAAGGCATAATCTAGCTCGCCAATTTCATCGAGAAAGAGCGTCCCTCGATTCGCCGCCCGCACGCATCCCAGTGCGGCCGTGTTGGCGCCGGTGAATGCGCCGGGGACATGGCCGAACAACTGGCTCGCCATCAGCTCGCCCGTCATCGAGGCGCAGTCAACCGGCACGAACGGCTGGCTGGCCCTTCGCCCTTGCGCGTGAATCTGCCTGGCGACCAGCTCTTTGCCCGTGCCGCTTTCTCCGGTAATCAGGACGTTCGATGAGTAGAGTGCGATCCGGGCGATATCGGCCTTCAATCGCACGCACGCGGCCGACGAGCCCACGATGCCAGCGGTCGCGACGCCCGCCAGAGAGCCCACCCCCATTAGCCCTCCCTGTTTCCCTCATCATTACTGAGCTGCCGCACGACCACGTCTGCAGGCAATTGTCATTCAGCATTCTCGGGGAAACAGCCGCTAGTCTACATCTTGAAAACAAAGAGGCAATGAAATGGGATCAAATAGATGGCTTTTTCGTTGGACGCGTGAGTCCTCTTTGAAAAAGGCCGCTGTCGCCAAGCCTGTAGCGTCCGTTTTTTGTCCGCTGCAGTTGGCTGAACGCGGTCTAAGCGATGGCCGGGCCGCAATGCGCCAAGACGGCTGCGCCATTCCAACTTCTGGCTCGGCCGCGGCGCCGTCAGGACGTTATGGAGAGGTCGCTAAGTTTGAGTCTGCATGCGGCAGAGCGCCGCCAGCAGCAAGTCGCGGACGGCCGTCATATCTCGCGGCAGGCGGTCGTACAGCCTGAAGAAAAGCTCATTGTGCGACGCAATCTCAAGGAACCACTCGTCCCGATCGACATGCATCGCCTCGTCCCATTGGTCGCGGCTGAAGTCCAGCCCGCTCAGGTCGACGTCCTCGTATCGCGGCCGCCAGCCTAACGGGCCCGCAGCCGCTCGGGTCTGGCCGTTCACGCGGCGAATGATCCACTGGAGGATCCGCATGTTGTCGCGAAAGCCCGGCCACAGGTACTCTCCCTTAGCGTTCTTGCGGAACCAGTTCACCGTGAAAATCCGCGGCGGGTTTTCCAGCCGGCCGCCGAAGTCCAGCCAGTGGCCGAAGTAATCGCCCATGTGGTAGCCGCAGAAGGGGAGCATCGCGAAGGGATCGCGACGGACCTCGCCGACCTTCCCCGCCGCGGCGGCGGTTGTCTCCGAACCGATGGTCGCCGCGTTGTACACGCCGAACTGCCAGTTGAACGCCTGCGAGATCAATGGCTGAACGGTCTGCCGACGACCGCCAAAGATGAATGCCGAGATCGGCACGCCCCCGGGATCGTCGTACGCCGGATCGACCGACGGGCATTGCGCGATCGGCGCGGTAAAGCGGGAGTTAGGGTGCGCCGCCTTGTTCGGCGAGCCCGGCGTCCAATCGTTTCCCTGCCAATCAATCAGATGCGCCGGCGGCTGGCCGGTCATTCCTTCCCACCACACGTCGCCGTCATCCGTCAGCGCCACATTCGTGAAGATCGTGTTCTCGCCAATCGCAGCCATCGCGTTCGGATTGCTTTCGACGCTCGTGCCGGGCGCCACGCCGAAGAAGCCCGCCTCCGGATTGATCGCATAAATGCGGCCGTCGGCGCCCGGCTTGATCCACGCGATGTCATCGCCGACGGTGGTCACCTCCCAGCCCTCGCGTTGCATGTGCTCGGGGGGAATGAGCATCGCGAAGTTCGTCTTGCCGCAGGCGCTGGGAAAAGCAGCGGCGACGTAGGTCCGCTTGCCATTGGGCTCCTTAACGCCCGAGATAAGCATATGCTCGGCCAGCCAACCTTCGTCGCGCGCCATCACCGAGGCAATTCGTAAGGCGAAGCACTTCTTGCCAAGCAGCGCGTTGCCGCCGTAGCCGGAGCCGTAGCTCCAAATCGTCCGTTCCTCCGGGAAGTGCACGATGTATTTATTCTTGGTCTCCGGCTGACACGGCCACGGGACGTCCGGTTCGCCCGGCTTCAGCGGCGCCCCGACCGAATGGAGGCATCTGACGAACTCGCCGTCGCCCAAGGCTTCGAGCACATGCGCGCCCATGCGAGTCATAATCCGCATATTGACGACCACGTAGGGCGAATCGGTCAACTCCACGCCGATGTGCGCGATATGCGAACCGACCGGGCCCATGCTGAACGGGATGACGTACATCGTCCGCCCGCGCATCGAGCCGTCGAACCGCCGTTTCAGCTCCGCCTTCATCTGCTCCGGCCCAACCCAGTTGTTCGTCGGCCCGGCGTCGGCCTGATCCTCGGAGCAGATAAACGTGCGATCTTCGACGCGGGCCACGTCGCCCGGGTGGCTGCGTGCCAGGAATGAATTCGGCCGCAGCTCGGGATTGAGCCGGATCATCGTGCCGCTCGCGACCATCTGCTCGCACAGGCGGTCGTTTTCCGCTTGCGAGCCGTCG
>DASVCM010000296.1:0-11396 GCA_036381635.1 Lacipirellula sp. | reverse complement strand
CCGGTGCGGCGGTTCATGGCGGAGCAGATTCGCCGGACTGAGAACGACGACGACGTGTACCTGTTCCTGAAATACCTGCCCGGCGAAATCGATCCCGAGACGGGCGAGTTGCCGGACAACTACGTCTATTTCGACGCCGGCCCCGACGAGCGGAACGTACCGCTGCAGGCGCTGCTGCCGGCGTTCATGCTGAGCGAGCTGAAGACGGCGTTCTTGATCGGCTTCCAGATTTACCTGCCGTTTGTGGTGCTCGACATCGTGGTCTCGAGCGTGACGATCTCGATGGGCATGCTGATGCTGCCGCCGGTGCTGATCTCGCTGCCGTTCAAGTTGCTGCTGTTCGTGCTGGTGGACGGCTGGCGACTGGTGGTGGAGATGTTGATGGAGAGCTTTCAGGTATTGGTGTGAGCGAGACAAACCGCGGATTGCGCGGATAAGAGACAGCCGCGAAGAGGCGCAAAAGTCGCAAAACGAAAGCGTGGAAATCAGTAGATGAGTCAGTTCCAGATCACAGGCAGGGAAGCCTGATCAGTGGCTGACATACTTCGGCCAAGATGGCTCGGCGAAATCCTTTTCTGCGACTTTTGCGCCTTTTTGCGGCCGCTTTCAATCCGTGAAATCCGCATTATCCGCGGTCGGTTTTTTTGGCAACCAAACAGTCGGCAAGCAAGTCAATGGATCCGCAAGACGCAGTTGATTTGGGGCGCGACGCGCTGATGATCGCCACGCTGGTGTCGGCGCCCATTCTGGTCGCCGGCATGGTTGTGGGGCTGATCATCGGGCTATTGCAGGCGCTCACGCAAATCCAGGAGCAGACGGTCGCCTTCGTGCCGAAGCTGGTTGCCATGGCATTGGCATTGGCGTTCGCCCTGCCGTGGATCCTCTCGCGGCTCTTGGAATACACCGAGGAACTGATCGCCAACATTCCGCATACGATGTGATTTTTGGGAATTAACCACGAAACACGCGAAAGAAAAAGAAAAGTATGACCGCGGATTGCGCAGATTTCGCTGATAGCGAAGTGGATCGCCGCGACGAAGGGCAATGACGCAAAAGGCCGGTGGGGCTTTGCGCCACACTCCGACCAGTATTAGATCCGTGAAATCCGCGCAATCCGCGGTTGCTATTTTTCGTGTGTTTCGTGTGTTTCGTGGTTCTCCTTTCAACAGTTGAGCGCTCGGAGCGCGACGAGTTATGAAAGCCGCGCTGCTTGAAAGCTTTCTGCTCGGTCAGTTCGCGACGTTCGTGCTCGTGCTCGCGCGGGTCGGAGCGCTGATGGCCACGGCGCCGATTTTCGGCAATCGCTCGGCGCCGATGCAGGTCCGGGCGCTCTTGGCCGTGGCGATGTCGCTGATGATGACGCCGCTCTACAGCTCGCAAGCGCCAGCCGACGTGACGAACATGCTCGCGTTCAGCAAGTTCGTCCTCAGCGAGGCGCTGCTCGGCGCCCTGCTTGGCCTGGGCGTGATGATTCTGGTCAGCGGCGTCCAACTCACGGGCCATATCGTCAGTCAGCTCGGCGGCACGGCCCTTTCGGAAGGCGCCGATCCGGTGACCGACGAGAACCTGCCGGTCTTTTCGCAGATGTTTTACTTTCTAACGCTGGCGATGTTCGTACTCCTGGACGGGCATCGGCTGCTCACCGAAGCCCTGCTCGACACGTACCTGTGGGCGCCTCCGGGTCGCGGCGTATTGGGCGCTTCGTATGTCGAAGCGCTAAAAACGCTGCTCACGCAAAGCTTCCTATTGGCCATTCGCGCCGCGGCGCCGGCCATGGCGGCGCTGCTCCTGGCTACGCTCGTCCTGGGGCTGATCGGCCGGACGCTGCCGCAGATCAATATCCTGGCCGTCGGCTTCAGCGTGAACGCGTTGCTCACCGCCGGCGTACTGGTGCTGTCGATCGGCGCCATCGGCTGGGCGTTTCCGCAACCCGCGGTCGACGCCATCGAGATGCTCTCAGAGGCGATTCGCGACGCGGTGGCGGCCGTTGATTCGTGATTCGCTTCGGTCGCTTACGCTCCTGGCTCTCCCGCGCTTGCTCTTGAACCCCGAACTCTGAACCCTGAACCCTGCCGATGGCCGAGCAGTCCGGCGAAAAGTCGTTCGACGCGACGCCGCATCGCAGGCAGCAGGCCCGCGAGCAGGGGCAGGTCGTGTACAGCCAGGACCTCGGCTCGGCGGCGCTCTTGGTGGTCGGCGTGCTGGTGCTGATGAACTGGGGCGGCGAGATCATCGATCTCACCACGCGCTACATGGAGCAGCAGCTCGGCAGCGTGCAGTCGCTACGGGCCGACCGCTCGGAGCTGGTCGTCCACAACTTCCAGTTGCTGCGAACGTTCGGGGTCGCGCTGTTGCCGATTCTCGGACTGATGGCCGTGGCCGGCGCCCTTTCGACCGTGCTGCAAGTCGGCCTCCTCTTTCTGCCCGACCGGCTGCGGCCCGACCCGTCGCGGCTGAGCATTCTGGCCGGCGTCAAACGGATCTTGTCGCTGCAGGGAATGATGCGGCTGGGGTTCGGGCTGTTCAAGATTCTCATCGTGGCGATCGTCGCAGGGTTCGTCATTTATGGACGCCGTGACGAAGTGCTGCACGCCGGCGAGCTTTCGTTAGGCGGGCTCGCCCGCATGCTGATCGACATCACGTTCGCGACCGCGCTGTGGGTCGGCGCCGCGCTGTTCGCGCTGGCGCTGCTCGACTACGGCTTCCAGCGGTGGAAGCATGAGAAGGACCTGATGATGACGCATCAGGAAATCCGTGAGGAGATGAAGAACCTGCAAGGCGACCCGCAGATCATCTCGCGGCGGCGGGCAATCCAGCGGCAGATGGCGCTCAATCGCGTCGGCGACAAGGTGCCGAAGGCCGACGTGGTGGTCACCAATCCGACCGAGTTGGCTGTGGCGATTCAGTACGATCCGGAGAAGATGGCGGCGCCGATCGTCATTGCCAAGGGCGCCGGCGTGATTGCACAGCGAATTCGGCGGTTGGCGCTGGAGCACAACATTCCCGTGGTCGAGCGGAAGCCGCTGGCGCAGTTGCTCTACAAGGAGGTCGACGTCAACCGGCCGGTCCCCGACCAGAGCTACGCGGCGGTCGCCGAGGTGCTGGCATATGTCTACCAGCTCAAGGGGAAGAAGATGCCGGCGCCGAAGGCGGCATAGTAGGCCTCTCGCTCCGCGAGAGGCAATCATCTCGCTCCAGCGAGATGACTACACTTACTCGTAGCCGAACTCGTCGAAGTACCGCGCCCACTCGCGGCGGATCATCTCGCTGGTCTCGTCATCGATCGTGTGGCGGTTCTTGCGGTAGTCGCGCACCTCGTGCAGGTGCTCATCCAGCGCCGGCTCCACCCGCGAGAAGTCGCCCAGATCGAGCTTCTCGTAAATCGACCGCAGTTGAGCTTTCGGATCCGGCACCAGATCTTCGTAGCGGAGTTCGACGAGCTGGTCGTCTCGCAGCAGGTCGCGATCCTCGAGGTACGCGTCGTACATCCGCTTGAGCGAATCGATGACGTACGTGCCAAGCCACCTCTCGTCGCGGACCGTCTGCAGGCCTTCTTCGGCATTGAGCGACCGCCACAAACCCAGCGTCGAGCGATACAAGGCGTAAGGATTGCGGGCAATGTGGACGAACTTTGCCTCTGGGAACATCTCGAGCAGCGTGCGCACCCGCGCGGTGTGGGCCGGCGACTTGATGACAATCCGCCGATTGTCGCAGAACGTGAGCCGCTTACAAAACGTCATCAGCTCGCGCTTCCACCGCTCTCGATCCGCCTGCGAAAGCTCGCGCAGCGACAGGTACTCGGGGTAGACGGCGCCCCGATTGGGGAACATCGAGCACAGATACGGCGTCGGCACGCCCAGGCTTTGCAGGGCGAATTCGTCCTCCATCGGGCGGTCCCAGCCGGCCGCCATGTTGTCCATCGGCCGGCGTTCGGGGACGAACATCCCGATCCACGGCACCAGCCGCTTTTGCGTCAGCACGAAGTGATGCGGCGTGAAGCACTGGTACGTCGTGAAATACGTATGCTCGGGATCACGGATGAGCAGTTCGTGCAGGAATGTCGTCCCGGCTCGCCAGTGGCCGAGGATAAACAGCGGCGGCTTGGCGATCTCGACGGCGTCGATCTTGCGGCCATAAGCGAAGCGATCGAGCCCTGCGAGCACTGAGTTCAGCGCGGTGAAGCCAGTGATCGCGCCGCACATCGGGATGCGCGCGGGCGAGATCGCAAACCGATTGCGGGCCAAGGCGGCCAGCCACGACGAGAGCCGCATCCCGTGCCAGAACCGCGGCATGTACCAGGCGAGCGGGTTCTTGGTGGCCCGTTCGGCGGCGGGCGGCTTCGCAGGCTTGGTGACAACGCTCATAGTGGAACTAGCGAACCCCATGGGGCGCCACTGCTGGCTCGTCCAACAGTGGGCGCCGGGTACACGCTTCAGTACTGCTGGACAAGCCAGCAGTGGCGCCCCTTCAAATGGGCATTAAATGGCGGAGCTACGGCTCGGCGATATTTTCTAGCGGTGAATCGTAACGCGCCTGCCGGGCTTGGGCCAACCGGTCGCGACGCGAGACGCGGAGCAGGGTAACTACCATGACCAGAAAGACCGCCAGAAAGGCCAGTCCCGCCCACAGCCCGCGGTATTGCGGCGTTGCTGGCTCCGTTGTTCGCAACCACTGGGGCGCCGCCGCGACGACTAGCGGCGGATGAAGCCGCTCCGGCGGACGGTTCTTCATGGAGACGGCTGCATTGTCCTCGCGGCGGACATAGGACCACTGCTTGAAAAAGATCCCTCCGATGCGCACCGGCTCGCGGATCGCGTCGCCTATTGGAAAGCCCTCCGGCAAGCGGGCCACGCAGCAGATCACCGGCAAGTTCTGCGAGTCGGTCGTGAACACGTCGAGCTCGTAATACTCCGTGAGCGAATGCGGCTCGTTGGTGCGTTCGGCATCTGCGTCGTCAGCATTTGCGGCGCGGCGTGCGTCTTCGTCGAGGACGATTCGAATCGCCCGCCGCGCGGTCCCTTCAATAAGCACCGCTTCGCCAGTGTTCTTTTGCGGCTCGAGGAACAAAGGCACGACCGACGACGTCCCGCGCTCGGCGCGCTCGACGACGCCGGCGGCAATCGCCTGGCGACGACGGGCGGCGGCGAATCTGTCGCGCAACTGCTTGCGCTCAGCGGGCGTGGCGTCATTCCACTTCTCGGTCAGCGACTCGCGTTTTGCCCTTGCGTCCGCGAGATTCGCTTGGGCCTCTTCGACTTTCGCCGGAAGCGTCGCGCGGGCAAGTTGGATCAATTCTTCGGGACTGCTCCCAGCGACAATCGCTAAGCAGCGGTAGAACGCCAAGCTTTCCAAACTCTCATGCGGCTTGGCAAAGGCGCGGCCATGCCGGATTTCGTCCAGCAGCGCCGCATCGAACCCACGCTCCGCCAGCCAGGCGACGCCCGCCGAGACGTTGGATTCGGGCCGCCACTCGATACGGCTGGCAATGACAAGCGGATGCATGCGGCCCTCGTCCCGCATCGAGCCCACGAAGACGCCCTGAACGGTGACCGGCTCGTCCAGCAGCCGCGGCGAGCGGTTCAGCCAAGCCGCCGGCGCCCGGCGAGACAGCACGGTAACGGTCGATCCATCGGCCGGCGTAATCCGGCATTGAAAAAGCTCATCCTGCTCCAGGGCAGCGCCGGCCGAAGGTGGAAGGTTGACTTTTGTTATGTCACTTGCCCGACCGGAAACTGTTACGAGCTTCCCGTCCTGCAGTTCCGTCGATGTCGACGCCGCGGGCGGCGCAAGACTTCCGCCTATGAACCGCCACTGCTCAAGGCGGAAGATGATTCTTGCCGCCAGATCGGCCTGCGGCTCGGTAAGACTGCCCGACCACTCGTCGAACGCATCCAGATCCTCCGCCTTGATGCCGGCGTCTTCGAGGAACCGCTGCCACGTGATCTCCGCCGAGCCCTCTTGCGCCATGACAATCGCAGGCGCCAGTGCAATAAACGCTGCTGCGAGTAATGAACGCAGGCGCGGCGCCGTCCGCATGTTCCAGGTGGTGAGAGAAGGATTCGTCACGGATCAGAGCTCAGGCTTTGAAAGTCCGGCGACGCTTCCTCGGCAGTGCGAGGTCGGCGCGTTTGCCTGGCCACCCACACGATGAAGCCAATCGCGGCAAGAAGGGCCGCACCGGCGCCGATCCTCACGCCTGTCAGGTCAGCTCCCCCGGTCTTTGCGATCGGCGCCGCCTGCGGCGCGTGCCAATTGAATGATCGGGCGACAAGCACCGGGAACAGTCCCATTCCTTCGCCGTCGGGCGACGACCAGTTCTTGAAGAACAGCCCGGTCAACGCGACGTCTTCCTGCAAGCCGTCGCCGCGTGGAAATCCGGGCGGCAGGTTCAAGGCGTACACAATGACCGGCCAGTCGCCGCCGCCGATCGGAGCCAGCACCAATTGGTGGTACTCGCGTATGCCGAGGTCGTTCTTAGGCGCCCGCTTCAACGACTCGCGCACGATTCGCCCCCGGACTCGAACCGCCTGGGCTCGGTACACGTCTGGCTGGTTCACCAACTGGGCATACGTGACTTCGGCAATCGCCTGACGGTTCAGCTCTTCCGGGGTGTACCGCTTGGCCTGGGCCCATAGCAGAAACCAGGCTTCGTGCTCGGCGTCGAGAAACATGGCATTGTCCTCGACCGCGGCCCAGGGTCCGTCTTCCGGAACGGGAGGGCGAGGCTCGCGCCGAGCCGCGACGTCGGTTCGAGCATCCGGCTCGGCAGGAGCCTCGCCCTCCCCTGGCGCTGCGGGTTCCGCCGGCGATGAGAAGATCCGATTCAAAAACGCCGCCGTCTCCGGCTGCTCCAACTGCCGCATGAGCACCAGCATGGCCCCCAGCATCAGCAGCAGCATCCACACGCCGCGAGTCGGCGACCGCGGCCGCTGTTTCGACCGCGCGCGATGATGATCAAATCGGAGCAAAGACAGATATCCTCGGAAGAGAAAACGCAGGGCTACCAATCGCGGGGGGGCCTTTAATTCTACCCCTGAGACATGCCGCGTCACAGCAAGCGATCCGGCCGAGCGCTGTCGCGTGCTCTCAACCGATCCAATCGTTACGATTGCCGCACTCCGCGAAGTCGACCGCGAAGCGGCAGGCCGCAACGGGACAAACACCCAAAATCGCCGAGAATCCTTGGTTCGGCCCGCGGGCGCCGTTAAGATGGGATTGGAACAGAGACCGAGTCGGCGTATTCGTCATGTCGCCAGCGGCATGGCGGCCGTCGATGCGATTCTCTCCACGCGGCGGCGCGCCCAAGCAGCTTTTCAGGCCTCCGCGCCCGCTGGTAACTGTCGTTCACATTCCGGGTCTATGGCGTTGATGCTCAGTCATCGCGAGGCGGGTGCATGGCGGCGGCGCAGAATGAATGCGCGACGGCGCGCTCTGCGCGTCGCGGCGCTGGCGGCGCTTGCATTAATAGCGACGCCTTGCGACCCAGCGACGGCGGCCGACCGCAATGCGGACTTTGTCGAACAGCTCCGCGAGCGGGGATGGGACGATACAGCGATCGACTATCTCCAGTGGGTCGAAAAGTCGCCGCTGATGACGCCGGAGTTCGGCGAGAAACTTCCTTATCAGCGGGCCATGAGTCGGGCCGCGCAAGGCCGGCAGACGCGCAACCTCTCGGAACGAGAAAAGTTGCTATCCGGCGCCGCCGCCGAGTTTGCGAGTTTCGCCAAGGATCAGCCGAAGTCCAGGCTGGCGCTGGACGCCCTCCGCCAGGCAGCCACGCTTTACGCCGAGCAGGCAATGGCGACGCTTGCCGCGGCTGAGCAGCTTCCCGCGCAGGCAACCGCCCAGCTTGCAGAAGCGAACAAGAAGGCGCGCGACGCCTTCGCGAAGGCCGCCAGCGCCGCCCAGCAGATTGTGTCGGCCTGCAACAAAGAACTAGCCGCCATGCCGAAGGCCGCCGCCATCCAGGGAGACGAGCAAGCGAAGCAGCGCCGCGACGACCTGCGCAATCGCCTGGTCGAAGCCCGGTTCCTCGCGGCGCGGCTTGCCTTCGAGCAAGCGGGCGCGCACGAACCGAAGTCGAAGGAACATACGGCGGCGCTCGAAGACGCCTCCAAGCAATTCGGCGAGTTGGTCGACGAGTACCGCGGCACGCTCGTGGAAGCGACCGGCCGGTTCTATCAGGGCCGCTGCGCTCAGGAACTCGGCGACTACGAAAAGGCGCTCGACCACTATCAGGATCTCACGCGGCTGCCGTCGTCCGATGAGGAGTTCCGTCGCTGGACGGCCCGCGCCCATCGCCGCCGCGCGGAGTGCCTGCTGGCCATCGACAAAGTCGACGACGCCATCAGCGGCGCCGAAGAATGGCTCGCCGGCTCGCGCCCCGCCGAGCGCGAGCAACCGGATTGGCTCGAAGTGCAGTATGTTCTGGCTAACGCCTATCAAAGGAAGGCAAAGGCCGATGAAGACGGCGGCAACGACGCCCGTGAACTTGAAAACAAAGCTCGCAACCTGCTCCGCGACGTTTCCAAACACCCGAATGAGTTCCAACAACAAGCGCGACTGGCGCTCGCTTCCGGCAGCCAGCGGAACGGCGCGGCCATCGCGGAGCTAAAGACGTTCGCCGACGCCTTCGCCGCCGGGAAATCGGCGCTGGAGCTGTGGAACTCGGCCACGCTCGCCGCCAAGCTCGCGATGGAGAACAACCCCGAGGCCGTCGAGGGACTGCAAGCCGACGCCGACGCCCGCCGCAGCGAGGCCCTGCAGGCGCTGGAGCGTGCGGTCGAGCTTGCCGACCCGCAGACGCCGCCCGACCAGTTGAACGCCGCCCGCTACTATCTCAGCGTGCTTTACTGGGAGGACAAGCGGATTCACGAGGCGGCGATCCTCTCGGAGTTCATCGCCAAGCGCTATCCCGAAAGTGAATTCGCACCCGGCGCCGCGAAGGTAGCGCTGGCGGCGTACGAACAACTGGCCATCGAAGCCCGCCGCGAGGGCAACGCCCAGGACGACGCCGCGACGCCGTCGTATGAGGCCAAGAAGCTGGCGGAGCTGTCGGAGCTTGTCGCCGCGCGGTGGCCGGAATCGCCGGAAGCCTCGTCGGCGGTGAACGTCCTGATCCAAACCGCGCTGCGGGAGAATCGGCTCTCCGATGCCGAGGCGCTCTTGGCCCGACTGCCCGAGAACAGCCGCAGCGCCGCCGAGCTTAGCCTCGGGGCCGGTCTGTGGACGCAGTACTTGCGCACGACTGCCGGCCAGCGGGATGAGCTGAGCCCCACGGCGATCGGCTTGCGAGATAAAGCCGGGGCGCTTTTGACACAGGGCTTCGCTGGCCTGCGGAAGGCCGGCAATCCATCGGCGACTTCAGCCGTCGGGGCGCTGTATCTCGTCCAATATCATCTGTCTACCGGCGACGCCAACGCCGCTCTCGAGGTCCTTGAAGACGGCGCCGCTGGTCCGCTCACGCTCGTCAATGCCAACGACGAAGCTGCCGCGCGGCCCGAGTATGTGCAGGAGACCTACAAAGCGGCGCTCCGTGCGTACCTTGCGGCCGAGCCGCCGCAGCGCGAGCAGGCCGAACAGATGATGGCCGCCTTGGAAGACCTCGTCGCCGGCGGCAATGGCGACGCATCTTCGCAGGATTTGACCGATGTCTATCTGAGCTTGGGCGTGCAGCTTCAGCGGCAGATGAAGGAGCTAATCGCCGCAGGCCAACAGAAAAAGGCCGAACAGCTTGCCGCGGCGTTTGGCGATCTCTTGGCTCGCGTCGCCGAGCGGCCCGATGCCAAGAGCTGGCGGATTCGAAGCTGGCTCGCGCAGACAAATCTGCAAATCAGCCAGGTTCTGGAAGGCGAGCGGGCCAAGGAATATGCCGATCGCGCCCGGAAGGCGTACGAAGCCCTCCTTGACGCGGCTGAGAAGGACAAGAGCTACGCGCCCGACGCCACGGCACTTTTGGCGGTACGGATGCGGCTGGGCGAAACGTTCGCCGCCGCGGGCGAGCATGAAAAAGCGATCGAGCAGTACGGCGCGATCCTTCGCGAACGGCCGACGATGCTCGAGCTGCAGCAGGCCGCCGCCACGGCCCTGCAGGAGTGGGGCGTCAAGAAGCGCGACCCGCGGGCGCTCGACCGCTCGATTCGCGGCGATCTCCCGCAGGCCGATGGCAAGAACCTCATCTGGGGCTGGCTGCGGCTGGCGCACATGGCAGCCAGCGCCCAGCGGCAGGCCGCCGAGTCGAGCGACCCCAAGATGAAGGAACGAGCAGCCAGGTTTGAAGACCTCTTCTATGAAGCTCGATACAACGTCGTGAAGTCGCGGTACCTCGCGGGTACGGTCTCGACGGGCAGCGCCCGGCAGGAACACCTCGAAGGCGCCCGCACGAACATCGATCAGATGATGAAGCTTTATCCAGAGCTCGGCGGCCCGAAATGGAAAGCCGCGTTCGAGGAGCTGCGGAAGCAGATTGATACGGAGCTTGCGAAGAAATGAAGCCGCGTGAAGTTCATCTACCCGCTCTCGGCGCCCTCGCCATCGTGCTCGCGACGACCGCGGCCGCGTCCGCGCAAACGAGCGTCGATCGCATCCGCCGACACAACGGCATCGACAGCGGCAAGATCACCGCCGTCACGCCCTTGGGCGTCACGATTGAAAAGGGAACCGTCGAGTCGACGATACCCGCTGAGAATATCGAAAGCATCACGCTCGCCGGCGAGCCGCAGGAACTGACCTCGGCCCGCAACGCCGCCCTCGCCGGCCGGCCGCAAGAAGCGGTAGAAGAGCTCGCCAAGCTGCCGGCGGACGGTTCCCGCCGCGCGGAAACCGCGGCCGAGATCGATTTTTACTCGGCGATGGCCAAAGCCCAGCTCGCGCTGGCCGGCCAGGGATCGCCCGAACAGGCGGCCGCCGATGTGCGCAGCTTCATGTCCCGCCACGGCAGGAGCTTTCATATTCCGCAGGCGATCGAATTGCTCGGCGACTTGCAGCTTGCCGCGGGCCAATACGGCGATGCTCGCAACGAGTACGCCAAGCTCGCCAAGGCGAAGACGCCTTACTACGAATTGAAGAGCGCACTTCTGGTCGGCCGCGCCTGGCAGGCCGAAGGCGATCACGCCAAGGCGCTCGCCGAGTTCGACAAAGTGCTGGCCCACAGCGGCGCTGATCCGCTGATCGAGCCGCTCAAGCTGGGCGCCACGCTCGATCGGGCCGTCAGCCAGGCCGCCGCCGGCCAGGTCGACGAAGCGGCCGCGACGATCGGCCAGATCATCGCCAAGGCCGACGCCGACGACGCCGAGTTGCAAGCCCGCGCCTACAACGCCCTGGGCGACTGCTACCTGAAAAGCGGCGACTCGCGCGCCGCCTTGTTCGCGTTCTTGCATGTCGACCTGCTCTACCAT
>DASVCM010000295.1:0-2172 GCA_036381635.1 Lacipirellula sp. | reverse complement strand
CGCGCCCAGCAGCTTTCTCTTCCATGTCGTCACGGATAACACCTCCGGCGAGCACGATCCGGCCGCTCGATTGAGGGCGCGTGGCGAGCGGCCAAGCGTTTTCGACATCTCTGGCCCTAATGCGCCGGCCGGATTGGGGGCCAACATGAACGGCTCACCGGACGTTTACACATGGCGTTACGACGGCTTCGCGAGCGGCGACATCATCAAGTTGCAACTCAACTCAGGTAATGCGGCGGAGCAGGCGAGTATCGCCGGGATCATGTTTGACCCGATTCCCGAACCGACGAGCGTGCCGTTGCTTGCTGCCGCAGCCATCGGGGTGATTTCGGCGGCGCGTCGACGCAGAACTTAAGCGGTCACGATCGACGGCTACAAAACGGTCCGCGGGTCAGAGCTGCGGACCGTTTCCTTTTGAAGTCGGCGGCTGTCGATCGTTTGCCATCTAAGGCGACTATAGTTCGGCGCCTTCGCGAGAATGTGGCGGACCCGTTCCATCTCGCCGACGGGCAAGCTGCCGGGCGCTGGAAACGGAAGTCCATCGCCTTCCGGAATTGCGAAGCACTTATTCCGTTCTGGCGAAGTGATTGGCGTTCGTCGCCTCGCTCATTCACTGAATGGGACGGCCGCTTTGGATAGACGGGCGCGGCCGCTCGAATTCGCTTGACGGTCGGATTGGCGAGGTATAGGGTGAAATCACGCGGGTGTCTCATCTTTCCGCGGGACGGCTTTCACAGGGACGAGTTCGCGACTTTCGGAACTCAGAGGCTGTTTGCTTAGCCGGTTTGAACATGGGCGTGCTCGTTGCCAATAGCGCGCGTCGCCACATGTCCTTCTGGCTACTTGTATTTTTGGTCAGTGACGTTGCGGCCTGACGTGCCAGGAGGACCGACGGTGGCCACTGATGCGAAACATGGGTTCACCTTGGTCGAGTTACTGGTGGTGATCGCCATCATCGGCGTGTTGGTCGCGCTGCTGCTGCCGGCGGTGCAAGCGGCGCGTGAAGCCGCACGGCGCTCGCAGTGCCAGAACAATCTCAAGCAGATCGGGCTGGCCATCCAGAATTACCACGACTCGCAAGGTCGGCTCCCCAACTCGCGCCGCACGTACGATTACATCACCTGGGCCGCCGACCTATGGCCGTACTTGGAAGCCGGAACGGTCGCCGCGGCGTGGGATCCGACGCAGACATACTACGGGCAGCGGGACGAGGTGCGAGCTGCCCAACTTGCGGTGTATTTGTGCCCAACCCGTCGCGCCGCGCCGCAGGTGAGCATTACCGGCGATAATGATCAGGGCGCATCGACGGGACAAAACTTCCCCGGCGCCCTGTCCGACTATGCGTGCAACACCGGTGACACGACGCCCAACGCGTCGGATAACGACAACACCTACGAGCGGCTCGACGGCAGCCTCAAAGAGCCTACCGGGCCCTTTCGTTACGCAGGGCACGGCGGCGACACGGAGGGGACCGGCGGCGTACAGCCGGGGACGACCGATTTGAGCGCACTGCCGATCGCCTACAAGATGCGATTCAAGAGCATCGAAGACGGCCTTTCCCATACTGCCTTTGTAGGCGAAAAGCACGTCCCCGCCGACGGAGCGCAGGGCAGTTGGTTTGGCCACATCGATGCCAAGGATAATTCGATTTATAACGCCGATTTCTGGAGTAGCGTGGGACGCAAGGGCGGTTGGGGCAGGCCCATTGCAAAGCCATCGGACGGCGCCGATGGCGGCAACGAACTCACTGAGTTCAACAAGAACTTCGGTAGCTGGCATCCCAACATCTGCCACTTCGTGTTCGGCGACGGCAGCGTTCAAGCGGTGAGCATCGATATCGACGAGTACATGCTCGGCCATGTCTGCAACATTGCCGACGGACAGGTCGTCGATCTTAACGGCGTGGGCGTGCCGCCCGCTGGCGACATTGATCCATACTAGATTTTCGCTCCGTGACTGCCAGGTCGTTCAGGCCGCTGATCGTGGAGAACATGCTTGAGTCCTAGAGACGCAGCGAGGCCCGTTCATATTTGTTTGCTTGTCGGCATGTGCGCTTACGCGGGCTGCGGCGAGTCGCCGCCCTCCACGTTGACTGTCTCGGGAGAAGTGGCTTACCCCGACGGTACGTCACTGCCCTTAGGCGGAACCGTCATCTTCACCAGCGTGGTGAGC
>DASVCM010000294.1:0-5846 GCA_036381635.1 Lacipirellula sp. | reverse complement strand
CCCCTGCCGGACATGGGGCCTGCGATTGTTGGCGGACGGCCGCGCGAGTTTGACAAGCCGCGCGACGAGGTGCGGCGCTCTCGTCAGTTCCTCGAATCGGTCGGCGCTCGGCCGGCTTCAATGGTTCCGGGCGCCGCGTACCCGGTCGCCGCGCCGGTGCCGATTGGGCCGCCGATACCGATGGGCGCCGTACCGCCGGCTGCCACGCCGCAGGTTAGGTACTGACGCTCGGCCGCGGTACGGCGAGTGGGAGGACGAGGCTCCTGCCGAGCCGTGAATCACACGGAGCGCTCGGCTCGGCAGGAGCCTCGCCCTCCCGAAATGCGCTTGGCCCTGGGTTCGCCGCGTTCGGCGCCCTATAGTAGACCTCGCCATGCCACGCCCCCCGAAGAAGCCCGGTCGAAAGCCCAACGGACGTAAACCCGGTGGCCGCCGACCTGAAGGCGGATCGGGTTACGGCAACGCTAAACCTCGCCGCCATCCGCCGATGAAGCGGCCGGCGGCAACCGCGCCGCAGGCTGGCTCGCCGCGCGAAGGCGAGCGGCTGCAGAAAGTGCTCGCCGCCGCCGGCGTCGCCAGCCGCCGCGAGTGCGAGCAGCTCATTCTCGAAGGCCGCGTGCAGGTCGACGGCGAAATCGTCTCGGAGCTTGGCGCAAAGGTCGATCGGGCGCGGCAGGAGATTCGCGTCGACGGCGAGCCGCTGGCGCGGCCGCGGCTGCAATACTTCGCCGTGCATAAGCCGGCGGGCGTCGTTTCGACCGCCCGCGACCCGTCGGGCCGGCCGCGGGTGATCGATCTGTTGCCGCCGGGCGTGGGCCGAATGTTCAACGTCGGCCGGCTCGATATGGCAAGCGAAGGGCTGATTCTGGTGACCAACGACGGCGAGCTGGCCAATCGGCTGACGCATCCGAGCCACGGCGTGGAGAAGATTTACGAGGTGCAAGTCGCCGGGGCGCCAGCGACGGATGTACTGGCCCAAGTAAAGCGCGGGGTGCATCTGGCCGAAGGGTTCGTGCATGCCGTCGACGTGCGCGTAAAGGGCCGCAAGAAGGGCTCGACGCTGCTGGAGATGGTGCTCGACGAGGGCCGTAATCGCGAGATTCGTCGGCTACTCGCCCGGCTGGGCCATAAGGTCCAGCGGCTGGTGCGCGTGGCCGTGGGGCCGGTGCGGCTGGGCGAGATGCCGCGCGGGGCCGTGCGGCCGTTGACGCAGGAAGAGATTCGAAAATTGCGAGCGGCAGCCGAGGGTCGGCCGGAAGCCGATCGCCGTGAAACTTCTGGGCGCCCGCCCCGAGCCCCAGGATCACTTGGCCACGGTCGCAAACCGCGACGGCCGATCGGCGGTGACGGACCGCCGCGAAAACGGAAGCCGCCGGCGGCCGGCGCTGAGGCTCACACCCGGCGCGTCATTGGCGATGATTCGGGCGCGCCGCCGAAGCGGCCGCGACCGGCCAAAGGTAAAGGCGGCCCGCCCAAGCGGCCGGGCGGCGCCGGTCGCCGTCCAGGCGGTCCCGGCAAGCGGTCTGGCGGGCCGCGGAAGGGGTCTGGCGGCGGGCCGAAGAGGAGCGGTCGGCCGTGAGCGCCAATGCTGATGCCTCCCATCAGAACTCCCTAGCGGCCGCTTATTACGCGGATCGGTCGCTGCATGGCCGTGTCCGCGTGGTCGAGAACGTGCAGCTCGCTCGGGACACCTACCGGGTGCGGCTCGAGTGGCCGGAACTCGCCCGTCGGTTCGTCCCCGGGCAGTTTGTGATGTTGCGGCTGGTCGGATGCAACGACCCGCTGCTGGGCCGCCCGTTGGCGCTATACGACACCTGGCGTGACTCTGCGGGCGAACCGCTGGGGATCGACGTCGTCTATCTCACGCTCGGAAAGATGACGCGGCGGCTGGCGATGGTACGGGCCGGCGATGAACTGGAAGTGTGGGGCCCGCTCGGCAATGGCTTCTCCGCCGCGCCGGCGGAGCATTTGATCATGGTCGCCGGCGGCATCGGGCAAACGCCATTTATGGCCCTGGGGCGCGAGGCGCTCGGCGGGCGGCGTTATGGCGATCCGCCGCGAAGCGCTCCCCGTGCCAAGCGAGTGACGCTCTGCTACGGCGTTCGCGCCGCCGATTATTTGGCCGGCGTCGAGGACTTTCAGCGCGTCGGCGTTGATGTCCGCATCAGCAGCGACGACGGCAGCGCCGGGCGACGCGGCCTGGTGACGGAGGTGCTTGCCGAGCTGCTCGATGAAAGCGGAACCGCGGGCGTACGAATTGCCTGTTGCGGCCCCGAGCCGATGATGGAAGCCGTCGCTCAGGTGGCCGCCGAACGTGGGGTGCCGTGCGAGGTCTCGCTGGAGACGCCGATGGCCTGCGGCATCGGCATCTGCTTTAGCTGCGTCGTGAAAGTCCGCCAGAGGGATGGCGGCTGGGACTACAAGCGGACGTGCGTCGAGGGGCCGATCTTTGCGGCGGAGAAGATTGAGTGGTAGGGGCAAGGGCCCTAGCTCCACCAAAGATTAAAGCCCCCGGCTCTGCCGGGGGACTGCGGCGACAGGGCGTTTCTCCGAGTGCCGTCCACCGGCGAAGCCGGTGGCTTTAATGCCGGCCGCAGTTAGGCGCTGGCGTTGGCCTTGAGATTCTTGATCGCGTTGGAGAGCCGCGACTTCAGGCGGGCGGCGGCGTTCTTGTGAAGAATACCCTTGGCCGCCGACTGGTCGATCTTCTTGACCGTCGTGCGGAACTCGGTTTCGGTGGCCGCAGCATCGCCGCCGGCGATGGCCGTGCGAACCTTCTTGATCTGCGTGCGGAGGGCGGAGCGGGACGCGCGATTGCGGGCCCGACGGTCGAGGCTTTGGCGGAGGCGCTTTTTGGCGCTGGCTGAATTGGGCATGTTGAAATCGGAACGGGAACAACGGTTTTCTGTGGGAGGCGTCTCTGACGCCGAACACGCTACCCATGCAGCCCGAAATCGGCGTCGGAGACGCCTCCTACAAACACATGGGAATCAACCACTATCGCGTAGTGCGGCGATTTTGTCCAGCCGGTCGGAAACGTCCCGGTAGCCGTAATCCAGGCCGGCCAGCTCGGTGAGGTGCCGCTCGGCCCGGTCGAGTTCCCGCAGGCCGGTGGCCAGGACGCCGGCCCGATAGAGGGCCAGCTTGCGGGCCTCGACGTCGCTGGAGTCGGTCGCCTCGACGGACTGCTCGTAGTGGCTCAGGGCGAGCTTGTATTGCTCGATTTTCTGGAAGCACTCGCCCAGCTCCAAGAGCACCAGGGCCCGGCGTTTGGGATCGCTGCGGGCGGCTTGCAGGGCGGTGATGGCTTGCTTGGGCTTGCCGGCCTTCTTGAGCCGCATCCCCAGCTCGAACTGCAGCCGGGGGTTGTTCGGATCTCGATCGACGCGGGCGGCGTAGACTTCGAGCTCGACCTGGTTGGCCTGGGCGCGTGCCCGCTCGAAGAGCTGCTGAGCGTCCGGCGTCTTCTCGTGCTCGTAGTGCTGTTTGGCCGCAGCGAGTTGGCCGGCGGCGCGGCGGATTTGCAGGTCTTCCAAGCGCTCGCGGACGTTGAAGTCGCCGCCGCCAGTCGCCTGATTGGCTTGCTCGAGCACCCGCTGCACATCGTCGAGCCGATGTTGGCTCAAATAGAGGTCGGCCAGGCGGAAATAGTTCTCAACTGTTGCGGGGTCCTTGGCAATGGCGGCCTTAAGCCGATCTTCCGGCGACAGGGCTTCGCCAGCTTCATCCTCCTCGTCGGAAGCCGCATGCTTCGACAGGCGAGCGACGGAAATTGGCCTCGCCGTTTGAGCTGCTCCGTCGGTGGGAGCGCCGCCAAGCAGCGCTGGGTCATATCCGCCTTGATGGATGGTCTTCTCGACCGATAGCCGCGAAATGGCTTGCTGGGCTTCTTCATCGTGGGGCTTGGCTTGCTCGACGCGATGCCAGCAGGCGATCGCCTGATCGAATTGCCCCATTCGCTGCAGTTGCATGGCCGCCTGGCGGTTGACGGACGGATCTTTCGGATCGATGTCGAGCGCCCAGCGGAGGTAATAGAGTTGGCACTCGTCGATCTGAAGCTGATTGCAGGCCTCGGCCATCGCCTGCAGGGTGGGGACGTCCCAAGGATTCAACGCCAGCGCTGTGCAGCCAGCTTGGAACGCGGCCTCCCAGTTGCCTTTCTCGACGGCCTTGCTCAGCGCCATCCGATGGCTCTTGATCTTCAGCCCGGCCAGCCGGGCGCCTCGCTTGTTGTTGCCGTACTTTTTCTGCAGGTTGGCGAGGAACGCCTGCAAATAGACGACATTCGCCGGGTCTTCGGCAACGCACTGGGTGAAGAGCTGGTTGGCGTAGTCGTAATCGCCCTTTTCGACGCACCGCTGCGCGTGCTCGAACACCTTCTGCAAGCGATGGCGGACGCTCGGCGGCAGCGGCGCCGGGCCTCGCGGCGCAGGTTGCGGAGCGGTTTTGAATTCCGGCGCCATAAGCGGTTGAAGAGCGGTCTGTTCCGTGAGCCGACGGGCGCATGCCTCGGGTAACCTACGCAGCGGACGCCCCCGGCTGCTATTCTAGCAGTACAAGAGGCCATCACAAACGACGCCATTGTAGTCTTCTCGCTCCGCGAGAAGATCATCTCGCTCCAGCGAGATGACTACCTAAAGTTGGGCACAATGACCGGAAAAGCGTATCTAATCGGCGCCGGGCCGGGCGATCCCGGTCTGCTGACGCTGCTGGGGCGGCAGCGGCTGGCCGCAGCCGACGTCGTACTTTATGACTACCTGGTGAACCCGCGCATTCTCGACTGGGTGCGGCCGGAGGCCGAGCTGGTCTGCCTTGGGCGGCACGGGCACGGACGGCTGATCAGCCAGCTGGAGATCCACGAGCGGATGATCGAGGCCGCCCGCGCGGGCAAGGTCGTCGCCCGGCTCAAGGGGGGCGATCCGGCAATCTTTGGCCGCATGGCAGAAGAGACCGCGGCGCTTGATGCGGCCGGCGTGCCCTATGAAATCGTTCCCGGAATCACGGCGGCGCAAGCGGCCAGCAGCTATGCCGGCGTGCCGCTGACGCATCGCGACGCGGCCTCCTGCGTGGCGTTTGTGACCGGGCAGCAGAGTCGCGACAGCGAAGGCGAAACGCTCGATATGGAAGGGCTCGCCCGCTTTCCCGGAACGCTGGTGTTCTACATGGGCGTAACCAGCGCCGCCAAGTGGAGCGGCGCGCTGTTGGCCCATGGCAAGCCGGGGGAGACGCCGGTGGCGGTCGTCCGCCGCGCGAGTTGGCCGCAGCAGGAGACGCTTCGCACGACGCTCGCCGACCTGCCGCAAATGCTTGCTGATCGCGCCCTGCGGCCGCCGGCCTTGATCATTGTCGGTGAATCGGCGGGTGTGCGACCGGCGCGAGACTGGTTCGCCGCGCGACCTTTGTTCGGCCGCACGATCCTCGTGACGCGGCCCGTGCATCAGTCGGAGTCGCTGGTGGAACGCCTCACCGAGCTTGGCGCGGAGGTGCTGGTTCAGCCGGCCATCGAAATCGGTCCGCCGCCGGATTGGACGGCAGTGGACGCGACGATTACGGATTTAACGTCGTTCGACTGGCTCGTGTTCTCCAGCGCCAATGGCGTGCAGTATTTTCTGGATCGGATCGAACAGCAGGGGGGCGACATGCGGGCCTTGACCGGCGCCAAGATCGCCGCGATTGGCCCCGGCACAGCCGACGCCCTCGCCGCGTATCATCTTCACGCCGACTTGCAGCCGGAGGTGTACCGGGCCGAGGCGCTCGCCGAAGCGCTGTTGCCGGTTGCCGTCGGCAAGCGCGTGCTGCTATTGCGAGCGAACCGCGGGCGCGAGGTGCTGGCCGAGACGCTATCG
>DASVCM010000293.1:0-8064 GCA_036381635.1 Lacipirellula sp. | reverse complement strand
AGCGCACCAGCGCCGACGGCTCGTGCATGATCGTGGTCGCGACGGACGCGCCGCTGGATGCACGCGATTTGCGACGGCTGGCGGCGCGGGCCGTGTTCGGGCTCGCTCGCACCGGCGCCTCCTACAGCAACGGCAGCGGCGACTATGCGGTTGCCTTCTCGACGGTGCCTGAGCTGCGCGTGAAGCATGGCGCCGAGAAAGTCGCGAATCGCCCCACGCTGCCGACCGACGCTCTTTCGCCGCTGTTTCAAGCGGCGCTGGAAGCGACCGAAGAAGCGGTTTACAACGCGCTGCTGAAGGCGACGACGATGACTGGCAACGGCCGGAGGGTGGAGGCGCTGCCGGTCGCTAAGGTTCGCGAAGCGCTCGACTCGCGCCGTGCGACTGAGTGAAACTTGTAGGTACCGCGCAGTGCGTCGGCCATGCTAACGCCGCCCCGTTGGGGCTTACATTCCTCACTGACATCCAAACCGGGGGCTCACGCCCCTGGCTATTAACTTACGCCCCGTCGGGGCTGCATGCAGATGCATTAGTATTTGCAAGGCACGCACTGCACGGCAGGCGAGCCAGCTCGGCCGCGAATTTGTATACTCCGAGGATGAATAAACAGCGCATGACCACAATACATTCTCTCGCCCTCGGGTTGTTGGCTGGCTTGGCGTTCGCTATCGACTTCGCCGCAGCGAGTGCGGCCGAGGGCGTTCCCCCGAACATTTTGCTCATCGTCGCCGACGATCTGGGCTGGAGCGACGTCGGCTGGCATGGCGGGTTTGCCAAGACGCCGCATATGGACGAGCTGGCGGCGACGGGCGTTGAGCTCGATCGGCATTACGTGCAGCCGGTGTGCACGCCGACGCGGACGGCGCTATTGACTGGACGCTATCCCGGGCGGTTCGGGCCGCATGCGCTGGCGCCGAGCAATCGGCGAGCGCTGCCGCCGGGGACGGTGACGCTCGCTTCGGCTTTGAAGTCGCTGGGCTATCGCACGTTGCTTTCCGGCAAGTGGCATCTCGGCTCGCGGCCGGAGTGGGGGCCGAATGAATATGGCTTTGACCATAGCTACGGCACGCTGACCGGGGCGGCCGACCCCTGGACGCATAAGTATCGTCGCGGGCCGCATGAAGATACGTGGCATCGCGACGGCAAGTTGTTCGATGAGGAGGGTAACGCGACGGAGTTGATTGCCGCTGAGGCGGTGCGGCGAATCGAGGAGGCGGGCGGCGACCCTTGGTTTGTGTACGTGCCGTTTCATGCGGTTCATACGCCGGTGGACGCGCCTGAGAAGTACAAGCGGCTGTACGAGGGCGTGACGTTCCACGCCGATCCGTCGAAGCAGGATTCGCGGCTGCGGATGGCGGCCATGATCTCGCAGCTTGACGCGAAGGTGGGCGAGTTGATTGCGGCGCTGGAGCGGACCGGGCAGCGCGAGAATACGCTCGTCATCTTCACCAGCGACAACGGCGGCATCGAATCGCTGAAGAACGCGTACGTCGGCGACGTCGGCGATTCACCGCTCAACAGCGAGAACAATCCGCTGCGCGGCGAGAAGAACACGCTGTACGAGGGGGGCGTTCGCGTGTGTGCGTTCGCCAACTGGCCCGGCGTGCTGAAGCCGGGCAAGTTCACGACGCCGATGCATGCGGTGGATTGGTTGCCGACAATCGCCGGGCTTATTGGCTACAAACCAGAGCAGGATCTTCAGTGGGACGGGGTTGATCAGTGGTCGGCGCTAAGTGGCAAGCCGCGGAGCGGTGTTGAGCGCTCGATTTATATTGCCATGCGCGACGGCGGCTGCGCGCTAATCCAAGGCGACTGGAAGCTCATCCAACGCCCACGCGCGGATGCGGAGCTATATAACCTAGCGGACGACCCTTACGAGAAGACAAACCTGGTCGCGCAATACCCGGCAAAGGTGCAGCAATTGCAGCGACAACTCGCCGCCCACCGCGCTCAGGACGACCCCAAGTTGCCGACTGACTTGGAAGGAACCCCGGAATAACGGAAGGTCAAGCTTTTTGTCGCTGGTTGTGTCGGTAAGGGAAGACGAGTTCAATCGGCGTCAGATAATCATTAAGTGTCCACTCGAACATAATAGCCCCGCCGTCTACAGGAATGCATCGGCATGCAAGCCCCAAGGGGGCGGAAGTCAATAGCCAGGGGCGTCAGCCCCTGGTTCGGTCGTGAATTGAGGAAGGTAAGCCCCAAAGGGGCGACAGTAAGATGGGTGAGCGCACTGCCGCCCCGTTGGGGCTTAGGTTCACAATGCGGCTAGCACCAGGGGCTTACGCCCCTGGCTATTGACTGTCGCCGCGTTGCGGCTGGGAATCTTGCAGTTGCTCCCGCAATACCTGAAGGCAATCTCTGACAGTAGTGGTGCGCGACCCCCGGCCAGAGGCCGGGGCTGCAATACTCGCGCGTAGGGCGGCTGGGTTTTGCCGGCATCAGCGTCGGGGTACGATTGTGCGGATCCTGACGGGTGGTTTTTGGGCTCCCGCGCGGTTTTGCTCGTCGGTGGCGCCACGCAGCGAAGATCGTCACGCTGCGCCGGTCGGCAGGGCTCGTCCGGCTGAGCTATGTTGGTGCAAAGGCAAGGGTTTCTCAGCGGGCGCCGCGCAGCGAAGGTGCGCGGCGGCCGCGTTCGGTGGTGAAAGCTTTTGATTCGGGATGTCGAAGACTGAAGACGTCGCCCCGTCGGCTGCCTTGTAGGGAAGCAGGTGAGTAAGCCGAGCGTGCACACGGGGCGGAGGCCTGCGGCCGATGCTGGATGCTAGATCCTCACGTGCTCGATGAGAGCTGACGCTGGGATCGTCCACACATCCAGCATCGAGCACCAAGCATCTAGTCCACCGCATCCTGAAGTAGAAAGCCTTCCCAAGCCCATGCTGACCAACTGGACGACCACACTTACTACTCCACAATTCACGCCCGTCATGCCTGCAGCGCAGCGATACATGCAGTTTCGCTACCCGCTGCCGTATGGCGCGATTCTTTCCGAAGGCGGCGGCGTGCAGTTCGCCGTCTACAGCCGCAGCGCCACGGCGATGCGGGTGCTGCTGTATAAGAAGGTGAGCGACGCGGACCCGTACCGCGTCGAGCACTTCAACCCGGCGACCGACCGCTGGGGCGATATCTGGAGCTTGTTCGTTCCCGACGTCGAGGCGGGCGCCCTGTACCACTTTCAGGCCGATGGGCCGTATGCGCCGGAGCGCGGACACCGCTTCAACAAGAACGCGCGGCTGATCGACCCGTACGCCCGAGCGCTGGCCGGCAACTTCATGGCCTCCGACGACGGCGTCATCCGCCCGCCGAAGTGCGTGGTCGTGGATGACACGTTCGACTGGCAAGGCGATCGCCACCTGCGGCGGCCGATGTCGGAGTCGGTCATCTACGAGATGCACGTGAAGGGGTTTACGCGCAGCCCTTCGAGCGGCGTCGATCAGCCCGGCACGTATCTGGGCGTCATCGAAAAGATTCCGTACCTGCAGAAGCTTGGCGTGACGGCCGTCGAGCTGATGCCCGTGCACGAGTTTCCGATCAACGACATCCGCGGCAAGAAGCTCGAACGGCCCAACTACTGGGGGTACGATTCGCTGGCGTTCTTCTCGCCGCATCGCGGGTACCAGTTCGGCACGGAGCCGGGCGGGCAGGTCCGCGAGTTCAAGGAGATGGTCCGCGCGCTGCACGCCGCGGGGATCGAGGTGATTCTCGACGTGGTGTTCAATCACACGGCCGAGGGGAATCACATCGGGCCGGTGCTGAGCTTCAAGGGGCTGGAGAACCGCGTCTACTACATGCTCAACGGCGACGGCACGTACAAGAACTATTCCGGCTGCGGCAACACGGTGAACGGCAATCACCCGATTGTCCGCGAGATGATTTTCCACTGCCTGCGGCATTGGGTTTACAACTACCACATCGACGGGTTTCGGTTCGATTTGGCCTCGATCCTCAGCCGCAATCGGCACGGCGAACTGGTGCCGAATCCGCCGCTGGTCGAGCTGATCGGCGAAGACCCGATGCTCGCGGACACGAAGATCATCGCCGAGGCGTGGGACGCGGCCGGGGCGTTTCAGGTCGGTTCGTTCGCGAACCAGCGGTGGGCCGAGTGGAACGGGCACTTCCGCGACGACGTGCGGCGATTCTGGCGCGGCGACGTGGGGATGATCGGCCCGAAGGCCACGCGGCTGTCCGGCTCGAGCGATCTCTACCAGTCGAGCGGCCGACGGCCGTATCACAGCATCAACTTCATCACGTCGCACGACGGTTACACGCTGAACGATCTGGTGAGCTACGAGCAGAAGCACAACCAGGCCAACGGCGAAGACAATCGCGACGGCGAGAACAACAACTACAGCTCGAACTACGGCGTGGAAGGGCCGACGCGGCGGAAGCACATCGTCGAGCTGCGGCGGCGGCAGGCGAAGAACATGATGGCGTCGCTGCTGCTTTCCGAAGGGACGCCGATGATCGTCGCCGGCGATGAGGTGCTGCGCACGCAGCGCGGGAACAATAACGCCTACTGCCAGGACAACGCGACGAGCTGGTTCGACTGGACGCTGGTCGAAAAGAACGCCGAGATGCTGCGGTTCACGCAGGAGTTGATTCAGTTCCGCAAGAAGCAGCCGAACGTGCGGCGGGCGACATTCCTCACGGGGCAGGCGGTCGCCCCGGGCCAACTCCCCGACGTGAGCTGGTTCGGCGCCAATGGGCTGGGCGTGGATTGGAGCGGGCCGCATAAGAGTTTGCTGTGCGTGCTAGGCACGGCGGGGCTCGATGACCCGGCGGCGCGGTACATCATGCTGATGCTCCACGCCGGGGGCGATTCGCAGGAGTTTGTCGTGCCCGCGGCGGCGCGGCGGCTGCCGTGGCGGCTGTTCGTCGATACGGCCGCGGAGTCGCCGGGGGATATTTACCCGGCGGCCAACGGCCCGGCCATTCCCGCGGGCGGGAAGGTAAAGCTGGTGCACCACTCGATGCGGGTGTACGTGGCGTAATGTGGCGGCAGGCGGTAGGCTGTAGGCCGTAGGGGCTGCGCGATTGCGGCTCCTACGGCCTTCGGCGTTTATAAAAGCCCCCGGCTCCGCCGGGGGATAGCTTCCAGCTAGGGCGGCCTCCATTCGGTCCCCCGGCAGAGCTGTGGGCTTTCATCTAACTGACGTCGGCATTAGAAGCATGACTGCAAGCCGCGCGAACGTTTCGATTATTGGCATTGGCGACGACGGGCTCGACGGCGCGCCGGAGAGCGTGCGGCGGTTGATCGCCGAGGCCGACCTGTTGGTCGGCAATGAGCGCGTGCTTGCGCTCGTGCCGCGGACGGTGACGGAGCGGCTGGTGCTGGGGGCCGACGTCGAGGCGGCGGCCGAGCGCATCGCGGCCGAGCATGGCCGCGTGGCGGTCTTGGTCTCAGGCGATCCGCTTTTCTACGGAATGGCACGGTATCTGTGCGAGCGCGTTGGAAATGACCGCTGCGAAATCGTGCCGCATGTGAGCAGCATGCAGCTTGCGTTCGCGCGGGTGAAGGAAAGTTGGGACGACGCGTACCTGACCAACCTCGCGAACCATTCGCTCGACAGCGTGGTCGAGCGGATTCGCACCGCCGAGAAGGTAGGGCTGTTCACGACTGAGGCGGAAGGGCCGGATGCGGTCGCGCGGGCGCTCTTGAAGCGGAAGATCGACTATTTCACGGCGTATGTCTGCGAGAACTTGGGCGCTCGCAATGAACGCGTGACGCGCGGCCCGCTGGCGGAGATCGCGGCGCAGACGTTTGATCCGCTGAATGTGATGATCCTGATGCGGGCCGCCGATGTGCCCGATCGGCCGCGCGACGCCTCGGTTCGCAGTGCGTTTGGCAACCCGGACGAGACGTTCCTGCAGTCGAAGCCGAAGCATGGGCTGTTGACGACGGCGGAGGTGCGCGCGGTGGCGCTGGCGCAGATGGCCCTCTCGGCGCGGAGCGTAGTGTGGGATGTGGGCGCAGGGAGTGGTTCGGTGAGCGTTGAGGCGGCGCAGCTCGCGCCGGCGGGTCAGGTGTTCGCGATTGAGCAGGACCCGGACGACGCCGAGCTGATTCGCGAGAACGCGGGGCGGTTCGGCGCGGCGAACGTGACGCCGGTCACAGGCCGGGCGCCGGAGGTGTGGGCCGATTTGCCGGACCCCGACGCGGTGTTCATGGAAGGGAGCGGCCGCGAGATTGTGCGGCTGGCGGAGCTGGCGTTCGCGCGGCTGAAGCCCGGCGGGCGGCTGGTGTGCAGCATCGCGAGCATCGAGGCGCTGCACGAGGTGCGGTCGGCTCTGACGGCGCTCACCTCGGACGTGAACGTGTGGATGCTGAACATTTCACGCGGAACGGATCAGCTTCAGCGGCTGCGGTTCGATGCGCTGAATCCGGCGTTTCTCATTGTGGCGACGAAGTAACCTTTGTAGGCCTCTCGCTCCGCGAGAGGTAATCATCTCGCGGAGCGAGGTGACTACACTAGGGCAGTTCAATCCCCGCCAGCTTCAGGCCTGCGATGATTAGCACGGCAGCCAGCAGGCGTTTGATGATCACAGGCGAAAAGCGCTGGCTGCCGAAGTAGGAGCCGATCGAGCCGCCGACGATGGCGGCGATGGCGAGGACGGCGGCGACGGGCGGGAAGTGGCTGGTGGCGCTGAGGTTGCCGAGCAGGCCGGCGATGGAGTTGCAGAGGATGAAGAGGACCGAGGTCGCGGAGGCGACTTTTGTGGGCGCCCAGCGGAGGAGGATCATCACCGGCGTCAGAAAGATGCCGCCGCCGGTGCCGGTCAGCCCGGCGAGCAGGCCGAGCAGTCCGCCGGTGACGAGCGCTGTGGGAAGCGGAGGTGGCGTTGTGGTCGGCGCTTCGCGCGGATTCCACAGGAAGCGCACCGCGGAGAAGAGGAGCACGATGCCGATGGCGATCTTGAAGATGTGGGCGGGCAGATTCCAATAGCCGCCGAGGAAGGCGGCGGGAATCGCCAGCACGGCGAACGGCCAGAACAGCTCCCAGCGGAAGTGGCCGGCGCGCCAGAACTGCCACGCGCCGATCGTCGCGACGAGAATATTGAGCATCAGCGCGGTCGGCTTGATTTCCGCCGGCGCCAGGCCGAATAGCGTCATCACCGCGATGTAGCCCGACGCCCCGGCGTGGCCGACCGAGGAGTAGAGGAAGGCGATCAGCAGCACGCCCGCGGCGAGCCAGGGGAGTAGTTCCGAGGTCATGGGCGTGGCTAGGCTTCGCGGTGGACGGCGTCGGGCGAGAAGGCCGGCAGGCAGACGGCGACGTATTCGGCGCCTTCAGGGCCCGGCGTGCTGTAGCGCACCCACTCGCCCTGTTCAGTGATGACGGCTTGCCCGGCGTTTACTTCGATGACGCCGCTCTTTGTTTCGACCTGCAGCAGGCCGCGCAGGACGATGGTGTATTCGGTGAAGTCGGGCGTCTGCGCCGGCTCGCTCCAGCCTGAGGGACTGATCATCCGCGCGATGCTCACGGCGGACGTGTCCGAGTTCACGCGGCCAATGAACTCATCGATGACCTTCGGCGGCTGCCCGTGGGCGTTGATGCGCGTGGGAGCGTCAATGAGTCGCGGCATACGATTTGCTCGATTTGGGGACTGCTATGTGCTGGCGGCTGACCAAGCATAAGTTGATGCGCGGCGGTTGCCCAGGACCGACTAGCTGGAACTGCATCCTATTAGCCCCGGCATTTATGCCGGGGGCAACTGGGCCAGGAAGGCATCGGCCGAGCTGAGGATTACCATCAATCGGTGCGGCGCCGAGGCCGAAATGATCCGCGGATGGTTTCGGCCTCGATAAACCGCCGGCTGTCGTTGGAGCCTAACGCTCGGCCGATGAGTTACATTGGCCGCGACACCCCGGCATGAATGCCGGGGCTAATAGGGCGATTGCAGTAGCTTGAAGGGTAGCTTGAAGGTACGTAATCCCTCCCCTAACCCCTCCCGATTAAAGGAGGGGATTATAAAAGCATGCGTTACCAGGCTCTCGCGACCGACTACGACGGCACGCTGGCCCACCATGGGCGCGTCGACGAACGGACGCTCCAGTCGCTG
>DASVCM010000292.1:0-3346 GCA_036381635.1 Lacipirellula sp. | reverse complement strand
CGCGGGCCCAATTCGGCCGAGCTCGATTGCGTTTCGGCGAAGCTAATCGCCCCGCTGTCCGAGCGATACGCCTCTTACGGCTGGCGGGCGTCCCGAAGCTACCACCCCGGCGGCGTGAACGTGGCGATAGCTGATGGCTCGGCCTCGTTCGTCGAGGACTCGATCGAGCTTGCCATTTGGCAAGCGATGGCCACCCGCAGCGGCGCGGAGTAGCGATACTCCTGCAGCCCCGGGCTCCGCCCGGGGGTCGGCCACCATGACGATGAGGCGTCGCCCTATCGCCACGCAACCGCCGGCCAAAGGCCGGGGCTGCAAGGGGCGGCCACTCAGACGCTAATCCCATACCCCTTCCGCGGCTCGCGGGCGACGAACGACTGCGCCTGCTCGTCGCCAATCACTTCCTCCTTCTCCGGGTCCCACTTGATCTCGCGATCCAGCCGCATGGCGATGTTCGCCAGGTGGCACGTCGACAGCGCCCGGTGATGTGAGAAGATGTCCGAAACTGGCTCCTCGCGCGACTTCAGGCAGTTGAAAAAGTTGGTCATGTGATCGACGACCGGCTTACCCTTGTACACGTCGACGATCGCCTGCTCAGGCAGCGGGTTCTCGGCCATCTCCTCCACGGGCTTTCCCGTCAGCCGCTCGCGGTTCACGAAAATGCGGCCCGTTTCGCCTTCGAACAGCACGCCATTGTCCGTGTCGTGACGGATGATCACCTTCACCTCGGGATAGTCGGCCTCGATGAGAAACTCCGTCGCCGTGTTGTACTGGTCGTCGAGCGTTGGATACCCGTCTTTGAACGGCACGGGATGCTTGTGGTGCACCGCCCGCACCGCCAACGGCCCGGTCTTATACAGCTCCAGCGCCCAGATGGCGATGTCCACATGGTGGGCGCCCCAATCGGTGAGCTTGCCGCCGGAGTACTCGTACCACCAGCGAAACTCGTAGTGGCACCGCGACTTGTACGGGTTGTCCTGAAACCGGAAGTCCACCAGTGGCGCCTGGCCGAGCCACCGCTCCCAGTTGAGCTCCGGCGGCGGCGATACTGCCGGGATGGGGCCCGACTGATCAGCGGACCCGATTGCGCAAGAGACTTGTTTTATCTTGCCTAGCCGTCCGCTGCGGACCAGCGCCACCGCCTGCAGGAACCGCAGGCTGGTATCGCTCCGCTGCTGCGTGCCGACCTGAAACACCGCACCCGTATCCTTCGCCACCTTGCACAGTTTCTTCCCCTCATCGATTGTCAGCGTCACCGGCTTCTCGCAATACAGATCCTTGCCGGCCTGCATCGCTTCGATCGCAATCTTCGTGTGCCAATGGTCTGGCGTGGCGATGATCACCGCGTCCACATCCTTGCGATCGAGAATGCGGCGATAGTCGTCGGTGACGTCGGCTTTCCCGCCGGCGACCTTTTTGGCTTCCTCGGCATGTCGGGAGTCCACATCGCAGACCGCGGCGACGTCGGCGTGCTGCTTCGCCCAGGCCATATCCCAGCGGCCTTGGCCGCCGCAGCCAATCAGTGCGATTACCGGCCGATCGCTCGCGGCAGCCTGTTGCGCTTTTGCCGCCGCTGTGAAAATGTAAGGCGTCGCAAGCGACCCGCCCACGGCGGCGGCTGACTGGGCAAGGAACTGTCGGCGAGAAGAATGCGACGCGCGGCTCATGGTGTGAAGACTCCGGATAAGGCGGAATGAGGTTCCTGCGAGTTTCTCATTGTCGCCGCCGGGAAGTCGCTCGCAACACCCCCGCCACGGGCTTCGCTTACTCTGCCCACGGCGTGAAAGCCTTTCGCTCCGGTCCATCGCCGCTGGGATAAGGCGCCTCAAATCTGCTACAATCCTGGCCCCGCCGCCTCCGCCCGCCCAAATAGCGATCGATGCATCATTACGCCCTCTTGTTGAATTTGTCGGCCAGCCTGGTCATGGCCCTCATTTTCGGCTTGCTCACCGAGCGATTGCGGCTGTCGCCGATTGTAGGTTACCTGCTGGCGGGCATCATGCTCGGGCCGCATACGCCGGGCATTCGCGGCGATGCCGAGACGGCGCTGCAGTTTGCCGAGATCGGCGTCGTGCTGTTGATGTTCGGCGTCGGGCTCCATTTCAACCTGAAGGACCTGTGGCAGGTTCGCAAAGTGGCGCTGCCCGGCGCTGCCGTCCAAATCACGGTGGCGACCTTATTGGGGACGCTCGCGGCGCGCGTCGCCGGAGTCAGCCTTACTCACGGCGTCATCATCGGCATCGCTATTTCGGTGGCCAGCACGGTGGTGTTGATTCGCATCCTTACCGACAACGACGTGGTCCATACCACGCAGGGGCATATCGCCGTCGGCTGGCTGATTGTCGAAGACATCTTTACCGTGTTGGTGCTCGTCGCGCTGCCCGCGGTGGCGAGTATTCTCGCGCAGAATGGCAATGGCGACGAAAGCGTCGCCGGGGCGTTGGGCATGGCCATGCTGCGGATGAGCGTGCTCGCGCTGGTGGTCCTGGGCGGCGGCAAGCGCGTCGTTCCGTGGCTGCTGGCACAAGTGGCGCGCACTCGATCGCGCGAGTTGTTTACGCTGGCGGTCTTGGCGCTGGCGTTGTCGATCGCCGTCGGCTCGGCTTACTTCTTCGGCGTTTCGATGGCCCTCGGGGCGTTCCTCGCCGGCATGGTCGTTGGGCAGACCGAGGTCAGCCACCAGGCGGCCGCCGACGCGTTGCCCATGCGCGACGCCTTCGCGGTGTTGTTTTTCGTTGCCGTCGGCATGCTGTTCGAGCCCCACGCGCTCAGCGAGCAGCCGCTGCTTCTTGGGCTGCTGCTGGCGATAACGCTCATCGCCAAGCCGATCACCGCATTCGCCATTGTGTGGCTGCTGCGCTATTCCTTCCGCAGCGCCGCAACCATTGCCATCGCCTTAGCACAGGTCGGCGAATTTTCGTTTCTGCTGGCCGAGGAAGCGATCCGGCACAGCATGCTCTCCGAGACGGGACACAGCCTGCTGGTGGCCTGTGCGATCGTCTCCATCACCCTCAATCCCATGCTGTTTCGCGCCATCGATCCGTTTGAGCGGTGGCTTCGCCGACGGCCGCGGCTGTGGCAGGCGCTGACCCGGCGTTCGGAGGCCGGCGGCGTCGAGCTTAATCGCATCACTCGCGAAAGAATCTCTGAAATGCCTCCCCCAGGAGCTGGGGCAGGGCAGCGGGCCGTCATCATCGGCTATGGTCCCGTGGGCCAGACCGCGGCCCGGGTGCTCCGGTCATTCGGTATCGAGACGGTCATTATCGATCTGAATCTCGATACGATTCGCGATCTGGAAGGAGCGGGCGAGCTGGCCATCTACGGAGACTCCACGCGCCAGGACATCCTC
>DASVCM010000291.1:0-5944 GCA_036381635.1 Lacipirellula sp. | reverse complement strand
CTCCCCCAGACGCCGCTAGGTCGACTGGCCGTGCTCGGCAACCACGACTACGGCGCCGGCTGGCAGCACGGCCGCGTGGCGAACCGGTTCGTCGATGAGCTGCAGCGCGTCGACGTCCGGATGCTCCGGAACGAGGCGACTGATGTCGGCGGACTGCAGATCGCCGGCACGGACGATCTCTGGTCGGGCAACCTCGACTGGGAACAGACGCTCGGCCAGTTGCGCTCCGCCGAGCCTGCGATCGTTCTCTGCCACAATCCCGACGCCGTCGATCTGCCGGAATTGCAGGGCTTCCGCGGCTGGGTGCTGGCCGGCCACACCCACGGCGGCCAGTGCAAGCCGCCGTTCCTGCCGCCGCCCATCCTGCCGGTGGAAAACCGCCGCTATGTCGCCGGCGAGTACGACATCGGCCCGGGACGCCGGCTGTACATCAACCGCGGCCTCGGCTACCTCCGCCGCGTGCGGTTCAACGCCCGTCCGGAGATTACGCTGCTGACGCTAGCGCGGGCATGAGGCGTGGAGCGTTATATAGCCGGGCCATCCTGGCCCGGCGAGCAACGCCTGAAGAATCCGGCGAGTTAGGTTTCGGCAGGCGACCCGCCGGGCCAGGATGGCCCGGCTATATACTCGCTATGCCGAGCCGCTCTGGCCAATTGAGGGCCATCCCCGTAGCTTTTCCATATGCCCGCCTCACCGGCCAGCGACGACGCCGCCACTCAGCCCGCCAAGGGCGAAGGCCGCCGCACGCTCCTCCTCGGCCTGCTCGGCAGTTTGCTCTGTTACCTCGCCCATCCGCCGGCGTCGCTTGGATGGCTCGCGTGGATCGGCCCAGTGCCGTGGCTGCTGCTGGCTCGCATGCCGCGAATGCCTGGCCGCCGGCCGTATCTGCTCGTATGGCTTGCCGGCGCCGCGTATTGGGGAGCGACGATCCAGTGGATCCGCCTCCCCCACTGGGCCAACATCTTCGGCCTGTTCTTTCTCGCCGCGTACCTCGGCGCCTACCTGCCGGTCTTCGTCGGCCTGACTCGCATCGCCACGCATCGTCTCCGCGTTCCGCTCTGGCTGGCCGCGCCCATCGCCTGGACCGGACTCGAATGGATCCGCGCCCGGCTGCTGACCGGCTTCCTGATGGGCTCGCTCGCCCATACGCAGATCGAGTATCCGCACGTCATCCAAATCGCCGACGTCTTCGGCGAGTACGGCGTGACGTTCCTGATCATCCTAGTCGCCGCCGCGCTCGCCGAACCCCTGCCCGCAAGCATCGTCAACACGATTGCAGCCCCGGCCTCCGGCCGGGGGCCGGCATCCACGCCGCAGGACGCAACCGAATCGCAAACTCACCCCCGGCCAGAGGCCGGGGCTGCAATGAAGTGGCGGCCGATCGCCGTTGCGGCGATCGCACTCGCTGCCACGCTGGCCTACGGCCGGTCGCGGCTTAGCGACGCAGCAAACCCGTCAACGCCGCCATCGGCAGTCACCGTCGCCCTCATCCAAAGCGACATGCTCGCCGACTGGAAAGGGACGACCGCGCGCGACGTCGCCGTCATGAAACAAATGACGCAGCTCTCGCGCGAGGCCGTCCGCGAGTCGAGGCAGCCGATCGACCTGGTCGTCTGGCCCGAGACGATGTTCCGTGCAACGCTCCACATGGCCGAGGACGGCTACCTGCCGCCGCGCGAAATGTTTCCCGACGGCATTGAAGAAACCTTCGCCGCGACGACTAACTACCTCGCCAGCCTCGCCCGCGACCTCAACGCCGCCGTCCTGGTCGGCATCGACCGCGTACTGTGGAGCAAGCCGGCCGCCGACGCCGAGCCGCTCGTCCCCGGCGTGCCGCCGTTCGCCGAGGAGTCGTTCAACTCCTCGGTCTGCGTCGATCGCACCGGGCGGATTGTGAACACGTATGACAAGATGCACCTGTTGCCCTTCGGCGAGTACACGCCGCTCGCCCGATGGATTCCTTTCTTCAGCAGCATCTCGCCCATCACCGGCCACGCTTCGCCCGGCAAGGGCGCTTCGGCGATGGTCGTCGACGGGGTGAGCTACGTGCCGAACATCTGCTACGAGACCGTGCTGCCGCACCTCATCCGCCGGCAGATCGCCGAGCTGGTTCAGCGCGGCGAGCATCCCGACGTGATGGTCAACCTCACCAACGACGCCTGGTACTGGGGCTCCAGCGAGCTCGACATGCACTTGGCCAGCGGCGTGTTCCGCGCGGTGGAGATGCGGCTGTCCTTGGTCGTGGCGGCGAACCGCGGGCTCACCGCCCACGTTGATCATTGCGGACGCATCGTCGCCATGACCGAGCGCAACGTGCCGGCCAAGCTCGTAACGACCGTCGCGCTGCCGGAGTATCCGAGCAGGGCGTACCCCAGCCTCTTCGCCGCCTACGGCGACTGGTTCGCGCTTGTCTGTCTGCTATGCTGCACAGTTCCCGCCGCCGTCGCCTGGCGCGACCGCCGAACCCCGCAGCGCGAATGACCATCTATAAAAAAACCCCTCCCTCGAAGGTCGAAGAGGGGCCGCGGCGCCGAGGGGCTAGGGGAGGAATTAATAACCCTTCCCCTTCGTCATTCGTCATCCGGTAATTCGTCATTCCCTTCCGCTTCTCCGGCGGGCTGTTAGCCCGCGGCTAACTACCCCCTACCGACTACCCCCTACCGACTCTCCCCCCATGCCCGTCGTCCTCCAACTCCAAGACGCGCACAAACGCTACGGCGACCAGCAACTGCTCGACGGCGCGAGCTGCGCGCTCGCCGACGACCAAAAGGTCGGCCTCATCGGCCGCAACGGCGCCGGCAAGAGCACGCTCTGCCGCATTCTGCTCGGCGACGAAGAGCTCGACGCCGGCGAGGTGGTGCGCAGCAAGAAGCTCCGCCTCGGCTACCTCCGGCAGCACGACCCCTTCCTCGAAGGCGAAACGGTCCTCGACTTCCTGATGCGCGACAGCGGCCAGCCCGACTGGCGGTGCGGCGAAGTCGCCTGGCAGTTCCAGCTTCCCGATGTGATGCTCCACCAGCCGGTGCGCTCGCTCTCCGGCGGCTGGCAGACGCGCGTCAAGCTCGCGGCGCTATTGCTCCACGACCCGAACCTGCTGATCCTCGACGAGCCGACGAACTTTCTCGACCTGCGGACGCAGATGCTGCTGGAGGAATTCTTGCGCGGCTTCAAAGGGGGCATCCTCGTCGTCTCCCACGATCGGGCGTTCCTTAAGCGAACGTGCGCGCACACGCTTGAGCTTTCACGCGGCCAGCTCGAGATGTTTCCCGGCGACGTCGACGCGTACCTTGCCAACGTTGAAGAACGCCGCGAGCACGACCTTCGCGTGAACGCCGCGACGATGAGCAAGCGGAAGCAGCTCGAAACCTTCATCGCCAAGAACCGCGCCAACGCCAGCACCGCCAGCCAGGCTAAGAGTAAGGCCAAAATGCTCGAGAAGCTAACGCTGATCGAAGTGGCCGGCGAAGAGGCGACCGTACGGTTCAGCTTTCCCGAGGTCCAGCCCCGCCAAGGCACGGCGCTGCGCACCGAACGGATGGCGATCGGCTATCCTGAGCGCGAAGTCGCCGACGAGATTCAGCTCGAAATCGAGCATGGAGATCGAGTCGGCGTCGTCGGCGATAACGGCCAGGGGAAGACGACGTTCCTCCGCACCGTTGTCGGCTCGCTCGAGCCGAAGGCCGGCCACCTGAAGTGGGGCTACGGCTGCCAGGTCGGCGTCTACGCCCAGCATGTGTACACCACGCTGCCCAACGAGAAGACCGTCGAGGATTACCTCTACTACCAGGCGGCGCCGGGGACCAACGCCCAGCAGATCAAGGACGTGGCCGGCAGCTTCCTGTTCCGCGGCGATCTCATTGAGAAGAAGATCAAGGTCCTCAGCGGCGGCGAGCGCGCCCGGCTGGTCCTCGCGGGGCTGCTGCTGGAACAGCACAACGTGCTGGTCCTCGACGAGCCGGGCAACCATCTCGACGTCGAAACCGTCGAAGCCCTCGCCGAAGCGCTTCGCCGCTACAAGGGCACGGTGATCTTCACCAGCCACGACCGCCACTTCATGCAGCGCGTCTGCACCGCGGTGATCGAAGTCGCCAGCGGCCGCGTCGCCAGCTACCCCGGCAGCTACGAGGACTACGTCTACCGCATCCACAAGGAACTGGAAGCGGGCCTCCGCGCCGAGCACGCCACGTACAACGCCGGCGCCTCGCATAAACCCGGCCCAGGCGGCGACCCCGCTTCAGCGGTCGCGTCTTCAGCCGCGGTGAAGAAACTCTCCGGCCGCGAAGAGCGCGAGCTCGAAAAGCGCCTCCGCGCCATCGAACGCAAGATTGCCAAGCTCGACGAAGAAAAGAAAGAGCTCAACGCCCGGCTGATGGAAGTCACCGACGCCGCCGGTTCAAAACGCATCGGCGAGCAGCTCGCCAAGATTACCGACGAAGTCGCCGCGCTGGAACACGAATGGCTCGAAGCCTCCGGAGACCTAGGTTAAGAGCGACAGTAGCCGCGGGCTAACAGCCCGCCGGAGCAGCCGAGTGGACTAGCCATCCTCATCCCGTCTGCACGCCCGTCACGGCACAATTTCCCGCTGCTTCAGCCACCACTCCAATTGCTCCGGCCACTTATCCGCCGGTCGCTCATCGCGGAACATCCCAAATCCGTGCCCGCCCACTTCGTATACATGCAGCTCCGCCGGCACGCCCTTGGCCACCAGCGCCTTGTAGAACAGCAAACTATTCTCCACCGGCACGCCCTTGTCGTCGCCGGCGTGGACCAGAAACGTCGGCGGCGTCCTTTCGGTGACGCGGCGATCGGTGGACCATTCCTCAGCCAGCGAATCGCCGGCGTCGTCACCCAGAAGATTATTTCGCGAACCGCGATGGGTTGCCTCGCCTACCAGCGTAATCACTGGATAGATCAGCACAGCGAAATCCGGCCGGCTGCTCATCTGGTCGATCGTGTCTTCGGTGTGAGCGGCCTCCTCGAAGATCGTCGCCGCCGTCGACGCCAAGTGCCCGCCGGCTGAGAAGCCGAGAATGCCGACGCGATTCGGATCGACGCCCCACTGGTCGGCGTTGGCCCGTACGGTGCGAATCGCCCGCTGCGCATCTTCCAGCGGCACAGGCTGCTCGTTCTTCCCGCCGCCGCAGCGGTAGCGCAGCACGACGCCGACGATTCCCTTCGACCGCAGCCACTCGGCCACTTCGAGTCCTTCCTTCTGCATGGCCAGTCCCTTGTACCCGCCGCCGGGGCAGATGACGATCGCGGCGCCATTGCGCTTCTCCTCGTCCGGCAAGAACGGCGTCAGCGTCGGCGACTTCGTGACCCGCTCCGTCCACTCCGGCGAATCCACCGCGCTCAGCTCGTCGCCCTGATTCGCCGGATGATCCTCGGGCCACAGCAGCATCTCCTGCGGCGCTTCCGCGGCCCCGGCGGCAGCGACCACAAGCAACATGGCAACACGAACGAATACGACTCGGCGCGAGGCTGGCATCGAGGGCTACTCCAGATAAGGTTAAACGAGCTTCCGCCAAACTCCGACTACCGCCGGCGGATACGTGCGAACATCCCAATCGTTGCTCAGCGCGTCGTCATCCACGGCCGGCGGCAACATCGAGAAATCAAACCGCTCATCCGCTTCCACAACCACAATACTCTGCTCCGGCGCGAGCTGCATCACTTGCTCGATCAGCCCGAGCATTTCTTGTTGCCGCTCCACAAAAAACGCATAGGGCGGACTGCAGAAGACAAGCCAGGGAAGGGTCGAGGGTCGAGGGTCGAGGGTCGAGGGCGGTTCGCTCCTCTGGCTCTCGACTCTCGACTCTCCGCTCTGGACTCATCGGCCAGCTTACTGGCCGTCCACCACTTCGACCCGGCTGGCGTCGGCCGGCAGGCGGAGCACGGTGCCGACTTTCAGGTCGTTCGGGTTTTTCAGGACTTGCCGGTTCAT
>DASVCM010000290.1:0-18463 GCA_036381635.1 Lacipirellula sp. | reverse complement strand
GTCAGCTCAAGATCCACAAATCGGGTTTCGGAGGGCAATGCGGCGAGCTGCTCGCGGAAGAGGAGCTTCGTAGCGTTGCCGCGTTCGGCCGCCGTCACGGGCGCTAGTTCCGCTGAGCCGATCTCGGCGCCGGCGCCGTCGAGAAGGCGAGCGACGACGGTAGCTCGGTCGTTTTGATTAAGGTATCCGCCTAGCCACGCGGACAGCACGAAGCTCACCTCGCCGCCGCTGATCGCGGAGGCCAGATTGCTTACATCAATCCGCTGCGTCATCGTGCTGATCGCGTTCAACCCGCCAGAGAAAAAACTGCTGCCGCGGTCTTCCGGCCCCGGATCACTCGGCGAGGGAAACCCATTGCCGGCGAGGTAATTGATCTGCGTGATTCCACCCGGCCCGGGATCATCCCAGCCGGCAGCGTACTGTTGCGCGCCGTTGCCGCTGAATCCGCGGCCGTACTCGGCGTCGCCGTTGAATACGAGATTCTGACCGAACGTCGCCGGAACCGGTCCAGCCGGCGCCAGTCCAATCGCATGGCCGTCGTAATTGGCGGGAATCGGCGCTCCGAAATAGGTCAGTACTGTGGCCGCAACATCCACCTGCCGAGGATGAGCCTGGGGCAGCACCGTCGTCGCCAGCGGCCCTGCGACGACGAAGGGAATGGTTCGCTGCGGCGGCAACCCGCCCGAGTGCCCCGTACCCAGCCCGCCATGATCGCTCGTGAGAATCACCAGCCAGTCTTCGTCGGCGAAGGTCGGCCGCGACTTCATCGCACTGATGATCTGGCCAATCTGAGCGTCGGTATTTGCAATCTCGGCGAGGTACTGGGGCACGGCTGGACTGAATCCGAAGGTATGCCCAGCGCCGTCGACGTCGGAGAAAAACGTCATCAAGACGTCGGTCGCGGGGTTCTGCATCAACTGCACGACGCGGTTGGTCATGCGCTGATCGCCGTTGCTGGAATACTCGAAGTTCTCGGCCGTATCGGCTCCCGAGGGGAAGCTGTCGCTGGCAATCTGCCAGGTGAGCACCCGGTGGGTGTTCAGGGTGGGATCGAACGCTTCCAGCGGCGTGAACCAGTCGGTTGTGCCCGGCACGACGTTTTCGAACCCATTCGTATCGGCGCCGTGCCGATCGACGTGTAGACCGGTCATATAGGCGCCCCAGCCCGGGCCGCTGAAAGTCAGATGCTCCGCCTGGGCATAGTCGGCGAAGATTCCCGATGGCCCGGCCGTATCAAAGAACGTGCCGTCTACGAGCGAGTCGATATGCGGGGTATTGGCGGCGACAAGGGCGTCGGGCCGTAGGCCATCGATTGCGATGGTCAATACTTTCTTTTCGCGCGCGGAGGCTAGGGAAGCCGTCGATGCGCAAATTCCAATGGCGACAATCGGCAGCAGCCGTGGAAAGATCGCCGAACTTACCGCCATGAGCATCGTCCACCGTCTAAACAACAATAGATGCATTCGCGAGCAGACGATCCGAGCCGCCGCCTCGCTGCATGGTAGTCGCCGAGAAAATTGGGGTCAACGAACGGCGCTCTTGCGGCGCCATTCCCGGAAGAGCGGGAGCGAAACGCCGGCATCTCCGGCGAGGCCCCTTAACTCCAACGTAAGCGGCGAACGCTGGACGAGGAGATGCCGGTCGTACGTGCATCGGCCAACGATGACGCGCTCTGTCCATAGAGGCTGAACGCGTAGTCAGTGGCGCCGATATTCAGCGTGTTCTGGCCGCCGTTCACCATGCGCGCCTCGACTCGCTCGAAATTCTGAACGGAGTTGTTGAAGGTCGCTCCGACCACGGACGCCAGTTGTTGAGAAGCGTTGAGCGTCTCGTTGCCGGACGAATCGTAGAGCGTGGCCCGGTCGTATCCTCCTTCGGTGGCACGGGCCGTTGCCCGTGCAAAGCCGCGGGTTTCGTTGTAAAAGCCGTTGCCCCACAGGATAGCGCGCGCCGGTCCGGCGCTGAACAGATCGTCGCCGGCGGTGTCATACAGCACCGCTTCGTCGTTCCCGCCTGCAGTCGAGATTGCGTACATGGCGCCAAAGCCCAATGCCTCGTTGCTATAGCCCGCGCCGGACATTGTGGCCCGATGCGACCAAGACGACAGATCATCATCGCCGGCCGAATCGTAGAGATAGACAACGTCGCCGCCCCCGCCGCCGTAGACGGTCTGCGTTTCGAACCCATAGGAAGCGGCGAAGTAGGCGGCTCCTCCCAGCGTGGCGTTTGTATCTCGCATCGTCGCTGTTTCGGCTTGGGCGCCGCCCCGCAGGATGACGGAATCATTTCCATCCCCACCCACGAAATGGAATTTATTGGCAATGTTGCCGGTGTAGTAGTATTGAATCCCATTAACGCCGAGGAAGAATGCGCCGCCGATGTGGAAGGTATACGCATCGTCGCCGTCGGCGCCGTGAATGGTGACCGACGAGCCGTTCCTTTGAACCAAGTTCATCACGGTAAAGTCGACGTCGCTATGATTGCCGTCAACGCGCACATAGTACTCGGCGCCTTCGACGACGCCCGCGTTGATGCGCCAGCAATCGGCCGCCGGCCTGTAGGCGTCGGTGATCTTCCGCCCGCCGCTCGTATAGAGCTGCATCGAAAAGCTTCCGGCGGCGGAATCGAATTCTCCTTGAACCGTCAGAATGCCGGTATGAGCGGCTACGACACGATAATACTTTTCGCCGGAGATGCTGACGTCGGCTATCTGGTCATAATCGACGACGCCCCAGTCGTCATTAGTCGAGGCGGAGCTCGCGGCCGTCGCCGTAAACGAGTAATGGCCCATTCCGCCCGTGGACGAGAGGCGCGCCACATAGGTCTGCCCGGCGGTTACGGCAAACGTCACTGAATTGCCATTTACCGTTACGATCGACTGACCAGTTCCATTGAGGATCTGCCACGACGCCGCCATCTGCTGCTGCGCCGCGGTCACATTAAATGTGACATTCCCCGTGGCGCCGGCGGTGAAGCGGAAATAGTCGGAGTCGGTCAATGTTCCGATGGCGCCGCTGCGGCTAACGCTCGAGCTGAGCGTCCCCAGATCATTGGCGGTCGCCAGACTCGAGCCGAAGTCATCGGCCGGCATGAGGGCGTCGATGGCTGCCTCCAGGTCGAGGCGTTTGTAGTAGGCGTTGGTGGCAGCGTCGAAAATAGAGTCTGCCGTCGCCATCATGTGGTTGTAGATCACGTCCTGCGTGATATTCGTCATGCCGACGAACTGCATCGCCTGGCGGATCAGCACGCTGGCGCCGGCGATATACGGCGCCGCCATGCTGGTGCCCGACATGGCGCCAAAATCATCCTGGACGCCGTTGTTGTTGCCCATGTAATCGGGAATGGTGCTGGTGATCGAGCGCCCCGGCGCCGCAATGGCGCGGTCCAACCGCTGGCTGTAGGAACTGAGCAACCCATTGTCGTCGGTCGACATGACGGGCACGACATAGGAACTCGAGGCCGGATAGCTGAGCCCCGGCGTGCCATAGCTGGTGAATGCGTTACCCGCGGAGACGGCGATGAAAATGCCGTCGGCTTCGAGCTGCGCGAACTCATCTTCGAGATTGGCCCACGCGGGGATGCTTGCGGAGTTCCATGAGCTTACGCCCAGTGAGAGATTGACTGCGGTGATTGGACTGTTCGCGTATTTATTTCGATTGGCGTGGACCCATTGCAGAGCGCTTTCCACCCAACTGAAGTAGCCCGCGCCGGAGTCGTCGAACACACGCAGCCCGACCAGGTTGACCCCCGGCGCGACGCCGGTGTTTGTCGACGAAGTGCTCCCGATAATGCCCGATACGTGCGTGCCGTGCCCGCCTTCCGGCCCGTCATCCGCCGGGTTCCAGTCGCCTTCACTGAAGTCCCAGCCGTCGATAACACGGTAGTTGGATCCGAATCCGCCGCCGAGGGCGAAGTGGTTGTAGGCGATGCCGCTGTCGATAACAGCGACCGTCTGTCCCAATCCGGTAAAGCCGTAATCGCTGCGAACGTTAAACCAGCCCGTCTGGTTGTGGGCTTGGGTCAGGGCCTGCTCGACCTCGTCGAACGCGGCATTTAGTGCGTCGGAGTCCTCGGGCGAAATCCAGAAGTCAGGAGACCCGAGAACGTGCTGGCTCAGTTGTTCATCGCTGGCTCCGTCTGTGAGCGCAGGGTCATCAAGATCGTGATGCACCAGCTCGCCGCCTAACGCGGCCGCCGACATCATGTGACGCGCTTCAAGCCGTTCGATCTGTGATGAACTCCGCTTATATGAACGAACTTGCATATATCCCCCTCCTGGCTGTTCAGCGATACGCGAGCGGCGTGTGCCGGCTGGAACTGGCAAGCGTCGACTAACAACCGCCGCTCAATGCTGGTGAAAAGACTTCGATGAGATCGCAGAACAGCCTTCTATTAGGACGGCCGCGAGCGCAGCCGCTCTTCCTTGGTTAACCATATGTCACCATTGGCGCTCTGATGGCCTGGCACATGCTGTGGCCACGAAAACACACAGCCCGTGTGTGAATTGAATCGCTGCTACCGGCTAGTACCGCCGGATCGCGGGGGGTGTGTTGCCTAAACGCTACAGGCGCGTTTCAAACGTGAAACGACACGTGCCAAGAGCGCCATCTGGGCGGCAAGTTCCTGGAATCGAGACGGGCCTCGCTCTGCCCAGCCGTCCGCGGCCGAAGCAGGCCGAGCGCTGTAAACGGACGCATATTGCGGCCGCCCGCATCCCGAATGCTGCCGAATCTGCCGCCATTGATGAGAAAAGCTGTTCAAGTTCGCGCCCCGCCGGTGCATACCTAGATATAATCGCCCCCTAGATAGGGGGTCTCCTCTGGCCGGCCAGCAGCATCGATTCGCAACAAATGAGCAGGTTTCGCAATTCTGCATGGCGGGCAGTTCCGCGACGCGCAAGTCGGGGCTGCCGGCTCGCCGTCGAACGGCTCGAGCTGCGTCACATGATGAGCGGCACGCCGCTGATCCGTGAATTCCTGGCGTCCAACGGCTCAAAGCTCGCCGATGGCGACGGCCAGTTCTCTGACTGGATTGAGGTTTACAATCCAACCTCACAGACGATCAATCTTGCAGGTTGGCGGCTCACGGACGATGCGCAGAATCTGGATAAGTGGACGTTCCCCGCGCTGTCGCAATCGATTCTGGAACCGGGCGAATTCCTTGTGGTATTCGCCTCAGGTCAGTTGACCGAAGATTACGTCGACCCTGCGGGCTTCCTGCACACGGATTTTTCGTTGAGCGCCGACGGCGAGTTCCTGGGGCTTGTGGATCCGAACAATGCCATCGCCCACGCGTTTTCGCCGACGTTCCCCGCACAGCGGCGGGACGTGTCGTACGGCGTTCTCGAAAATGCAACGACGGTCACGCTGATTGGGGACGCGACGACGGCAAAGGCGATTGTGCCGACTAGCGGCGCGGCCGATGCGCCCTCCGAGGACGTGCCGCCGGTATGGACAACCGTCGCGTTCAATGACGCCGCGTGGCCGGCGAGCAGCGGCGGTCCTGGCGTAGGATTCGACGCTGGCGGTCAACCACCGGCCAATATCCCCAACGGAACGCTATTGCCTGAAGGACTGATCGGCGGAGACCTGACCGATCCGGAGGAAGACGGGACGCTCAGTGGGACGTGGACCGCCGGTGGATTTCCAGGCTCCCCGCAGAACGAGGAGCCGCCGAAAGCGCTCGACAACGACACGAATACTAAGTGGCTCGCCTTTCAGCCCAGCGGAACGTATTACGGCTTCCGCTTCGCCAATGGCGAGCGGCATGCGGTGAATGCCTACACGATGACCTCGGCGAATGATGCGCCGGATCGCGATCCCTATTCCTGGACGCTCAGCGGCTCGAACGATGGCGTGAACTACACGGTCGTCGATACGCGGACCGTTCAGGACTTTGCCGGCCGCTTTGAAACGCGGCTTTACGAGTTCAGCAACACGACCGCCTACGAGTACTATCGGTTTGATCTGCAGACTCAATTCGGCGTGACGGGGCAGAACCAACCTGTTGCCATTCAAGTTGCCGAGTTCGAGCTGTTTGAAAACGACATCGACTTTTCGCCGGCCATCGATCTCGACTTGGAGGCGAGCTATGGGGCGACGCCGTCAAGCATTTTCCAGCGGATCGAGTTCAACGTGGCGAATCCTGCCGAGTTGTCTACATTGCTGTTGGAAATGCAGTATGACGACGGCTTCGTCGCTTATTTGAACGGGAAGCGAATCGCTTCCGCAAATGCTCCCGCGCTGCCAACGTGGCAGTCGCACGCCGCCGTTGAACGGGAAGATTCCGACGCGCTCACCTGGCAGTCGTTCAACTTGACGCCGTACTTGAGCGATTTGGTCGCGGGCGAGAACGTGTTGGCGATTCATGTGCTCAACGCCAGCGACGCGAGCCCCGACATGCTCGCGCGGCCGCGCCTGACCGGCAAGGTGCTGATCGACGACACGCTGACGCCGGTGTTCATGGCGCAGCCGACGCCGGGCGCGGCCAACGCCGAGGGACATGTCGGCATCGTGGCGGCGCCGCAGTTCAGCGTCCAGCGGGGCTTCTATAACGCGCCCTTCCAGTTGACGATTACGGCGCCGACGGCGGGGTCGCAAGTTTATTACACCACCAACGGCGACGAGCCCACGCCGCAGAATGGCATGCTTTATACCGGACCGATCCAGGTTAGCGGCACGAGCACGGTTCGGGCTCAGGCGTACCTGGCTGATCATCTGGACTCAACGCCGACGACGCACACCTATTTGTTCATCAACGACGTCGTCCGGCAGAATCACCAGGCGACGCTGGCCAAAGGCTTCCCGACGAGTTGGGGAAGCATCACGCCTGATTACGGCCTGGATCCGGATGTGATCGGCAACTTCGACGCCGATGGCAACTGGCTCGGCGGCGACAGGTACGGCGGCGCTTACGCCGCCACGATCAAGAACGACCTGTTGGCCTTGCCGACATTGTCGATTGTCATGGACGTCGACGACATGTTCGGCCCGCTGGGAATCTATACTAACTCCACGGCCGGCGGCTCCGCATGGGAGCGGGCGACTTCGGTTGAGTTGATCAACGCTGACGGTACGCCGGGGTTTCAGATCGACGCCGGAATCCGCGCCCAGGGCGGGGCGTTTCGCTCGCACAGTCTCACGAAGAAACATTCGCTGCGACTTCTGTTTAAGGGCGAGTATCAAGGGAACACCAAGCTCGAATATCCCTGGTTCGGAACGGACGCGGCGACTTCGTTCGATACGATTACGCTCCGCGCCGACGCCAATGACGGGTACTCCTGGTCGGCCGCCGGCCCGAAGGCTCAGTACGCCCGCGACGAATTTGGACGCCGTTCGCAGGCCGCGTTGGGGCAGCACGCGGCCCACGGCACGCGCGTCCACCTTTACATCAATGGGGCTTACTGGGGCATTTACAACCCTGTCGAGCGGCCCGACGCGTCGTTCTCCGCCAGCTACTATGGCGGCGAGAAGGACCAGTGGGACGCGATCAACTCCGGCGCCGCCACGGACGGGGACATGGCAACCTGGAACACGTTGATGTCCCTGGCCGACGCCGTGTCCTCGGCTTCAAATGAAACGGCGCGAACGGCCGCCTACATGCGAGTGCTTGGGCTGAATCCCGACGGCACGGACAATTCCTCGTATGAGACGTATCTCGACGCGGCCAACTACGCCGACTACCTGATGGTCAACTTCTACGGCGGCAACGTCGATTGGCCGCATCGCAACTGGTACGCTAGCCGCCGCCGCGGGCCAGAGTCGCAGGGGTTCGTCTTTCACAACTGGGACTACGAAACGTCACTTGGGCTCACCGCTGGTGTAACGGAAAATCGGACCGGCGTCTTCGACGGCGCCGCCGGGCCCTATGCCCGGCTGCGAAACAGCCGCGAGTTCCGCGTGCTATTTGGCGACCGCGTTCACCGCGCTTTTTTCAACGACGGCCCGCTATCGACCGCTAACTCGATCGCCCGGTATCAAGAGATTGTGGCGGAACTTCCGCAGGCGATTGTCGCGGAGTCGGCCCGCTGGGGCGATATGCATAGCAGCGCTGGCTACGTAAAGGCGCACTGGCAAGCGGAAGTGAACCAGGTCGTGAACTTCCTCTCCCAGCGGCAAAGCATCTTTTTGAACCAACTTCGTAATGCTGGGCTGTACTCCAATGTTGTCGCTCCGTCGTTCAATCAGTTCGGCGGCGATGTGGCGCCCGGGTTCTTATTAACGATGTCGGCCCCGGCGGGAACTATCTGGTACACGCTCGACGGCTCCGACCCGCGGATGATTGGCGGCGGCGTCAATCCGAACGCCGTCCAGTACACCGGCGCCGTCACGCTGAGTTCTTCGGGGCAGATAAAAGCTCGTGTGCTGAACGGCTCAGAGTGGAGCGCCGTTAACGACGCGACATTCTCAACGGCGTTTCCGGTCCGCATAACGGAACTTCACTACAACCCGGCAGCGCATGCCGGGGTCGTCGATCGTCAGAATCTAGAGTTTGTCGAGCTCCTCAATACGGGAACGAGCAGCGTCAATCTCGACGGCGCTCAGATCGGCGGTTTCGCCGATGAGCCGTACACGTTCTCGGGAAGCATTGTCCTCGCGCCGGGAGAGCGAATCGTTGTCGCCCGCAACCCGGCGGTCTTCCAATCCGTCTACGGCACCGGCATCAATCTGGCGCCGGCCGGTTACGGCGACAGGAACTTTAGCAACGGCGGCGAGTTGGTGACGCTAACCGATCCGGTGGGCGAGGTCGTCCAGAGCTTCACCTACGCCGATGTCGCTCCCTGGCCGTCGGCGCCCGATGGCAATGGGCCGTCACTGGAGATCATCGATCCGCTTGGCGATGCGACCGACCCGACTAACTGGCGCGCAAGCTTTATCCCAGGTGGCACGCCGGGCGGCGACGGGTTGCCGCCGGCCGACTTCGAAGGCGATGGCGATGTCGACATTGCAGATCTCGGACAGTGGAAGCTGGGATTCGGCGTCTCCACCGGAGCGACGCATGCACAGGGAAACGCGGATGCCGACGGCGACGTGGACGGCGCCGACTTCCTCGCCTGGCAGCGAAGCCTCGGCGCCGGCGGCGGTAATCAAGCTCTGGCGGCATTCTCGCTGGAATCAGTATCAGTCACGGTCGACGCTTGGACGCCGGAAGCGGTCGCCGCCGTGGCGGGGTGGCGCCCGGAGTTCGGCGGAGCGGCGGCGGCCGCCCAGTTAAGCGCTCAGAAGCAATCGGCGCCTGAGGAAAGTTGGACTGATTGGAATCCGAGCCGCCAACGTGGGGGACGTGCGTTTTCTGCTGCTAGTTCACATCAAGCGACCGACCTGGCCCCGACGGGGTCCGCGGAGCAACCGACGGCGAACAAACTGGAGGCATCGAGTCTCGATCAAGCCCTAGAACTCTGGGGAGAGGAACTTGTTTCTGAAGTTGCCGGCGAGAACGACGGTGACTAAGTTAAGAGGCGGTTAAGAATCTCCTCGCCCCAACTCCTTTCCTGGCAACATGTTGCAACGTAAATTGCGCTGGCGCGCGAAATTTCTGGTTCAAAAGCATCGAAATTATCTGCAATCAAGTTAAGCCTCATCTCACCCGCTTCGAGCAAGGGGTCGTGGAGTGAACCACGAAACTACCACGAGTAACGAATTCGCCGTGCTGTGGGCCACCGCCTTTCCCCGGCTGCGGACCTTTGTGCTGATGTGCGTCCCCAGCTACCACGACGCCGAGGACATCATCCAGGAGACAGCCGTCGCGGCCGCGTCGGACTTCGATCGTTATGATCCGGACCGGTCATTTATGGCATGGGTCTTGGGCATTGCCCGCAACCGCGTGCTACGCCATTGGCGGAGCAAGGGCTCCTCAAAGCAGATTCTGTTCGATGAGCAAACGCTCCAGCAGATTGAGGACGCGTTCATTCGCATCGAACTCAATCCTGACCCCCGGCAGGAGGCGCTCGAAGCCTGCCTCGGCCAGCTCACCGATCGAGCTCGCCGACTCATCGAAAACAGGTACGTCCACGGCCTGGATACCGAACGTCTCGCCGTGCGGATGGGCATCACTGTGAAAAGCGCCTATTCGCAACTGTACCGCATCCGTCAGGCGCTCGCGGCGTGCATGCGGCGGCGGCTGCGCCTTGAGGAGAATGCAGTTTGAACCGATCGCCTCTGGAATCCTACAGCGCCTATCTCGACGGCCATTGCCTCGGCGATGCCGAGATTCTGGCCCTGCGCACATGGATTGCCGAGGATGAGCAGAATGCGATCGAGTTCGTCGAGTTCGCCGCCTTGCACGCAGCGGTTACCGAGCGTTTGCGGTTGGGCCGGCTGCTGGACGATCTGACATCCCACCGTTCGGGTTGCGCCATTGCGCCTTCCCTGGTAGCGGAAGCGATTCGCGAAATCGAAACCAATTCGCCGCGAGTGATCACCGCTTTACCAGTCGCCGAGCCAGTCGCCGAGACGCAGCCGTGGTGGCAGTTGTTGGCGCCGTTCGTCGCCGTCGCGGCAATGCTACTGATAGGCTTCTGGGGCCTTTGGCATGCGAGCGAAGAAGTCGCCTTGCCGCGCCCGGCGGACCCGCAGCCAATCGCAGCTGTGCCGGTGAATCCTGCGCCCGAACCGCCGAAGGTCGCCGCTGCCTTGGCGACGAGCTTCGACGCGAAGTGGGCCGGCGACGCAAAGATCACGGTGGGGGAAGAGTTCGTTGAAGGCGCTCGACTGAACCTGCTCAGCGGCGTCGTCAAGCTCGAGATGCGGGGCGGGGCCTCCATGGTGGTTGAGGGCCCCAGCGAATTCACGCTCACTTCGGCCGACCGCGTCCGCTTGAGAGCCGGGAAGGCTGCCGTGCGAATTGCCGACGGCGGGGAGGCGTTCATTGTCGACGCCCCCTCCATGCAGGTCATCGACCTCGGCACCGAGTTTGGCGTCGAAGCCTCGGCAACAGGCGAGGGCCAGGTGATGGTCTTCGACGGCAGCGTCGCGCTGGCGGAACCTGCAAGCGTCGGTACGGGGGGCGCAGCGCCGATTGCCGCCGCCGGCGTCCACCTCAACCGATTGGGCGCCGGGTTCCAAGTGAACGTCAGCCCCGACCAGTCGCTGGATCGCCAAATCGTTAAGCCGGAAGTGCTCACCAATCCGCGCCACTTCCTGCGGCCGGATGAAATCGATGTGCGGCTGCGGGCGCTTGCGGGGTCGATCGCCGATCAGAAACTGGCGGCCCATTACGAGCGGCAACGCTTAAAGGGCCTGCTGGCCTACCAAGGCTTTGATGCGGCTTCCGGCGGCTCGTCGTACACGCTCGGCATTGGCGGCTGGGGCTTGCAGGCTCAGGGGCGAATGAGCTTCGCTTCCGACCCGCAAGCAGGGGACGGCATTGAGGTCCAGAACGGGCCGGTGTTCATGTGGCTTGATGTATCCAGCGCCGGCCCCTTCGCCCGCGCCGAACTCCTTGCCGACTCCGGCCGCATCGGCCGCGCCGGCAAGGAAGTGTGGCTCACGTGGCGAACCGAACGCGTGAAGGCTTCGCCCGAGGAGGCCGGCTCGGCGGGCGTCTCGCTGATGTTCGGCGAACGCAGCGATGCTGATGAACCCGTTTTCTTCGGCCGCGGCTTTGGCTCCAGCGAAACATTGACGGTGCAAACCGCCTGGGGCGGCGGCCCGCCGACCGAAGGCGAGCGAATCAACGCGAAGATCGATTTCGATCTAAAAGAACCAGAGCTCCAGGAAGGCGACGTCGACGACGCCGAACACCACTGGCTCGCTCGGATCGAGTTCCGCGAAGGACCCGACGCCGTCTCCGTGTGGTTGGACGCCGATCTGGCAAGCCTCGACAAGGATCGACCGCACTCTTATCTCGAAGCCTATGAAATCGAGTTCGATCGCATTCGGATGGCCGTGAACCGCTCGGACGAAGTCTGGCGGTTTAGCCAGTTCGCCGCGGCGCTCGACCCGGAGTCGCTGTACCAACTTTCGAAAGTGGCGGAATTCAAAGCGGATAAATAACGGATGGATGTAGCCCCCACATCACCTGCTGTACGAGGTCGCTCGCCTATGGTTTGACGGTTGGCAGATTCAGCCGCGCGGCGGGAATTGAATATTTCACACGTGGCGTTCACGCCGCTGCGACCCGCTCTTCGACGCTTTTCACCTGGGCAGAGAACGGCGACAAATCACCTTCGTGTCTACAGAAACTCTGTTTACTCCTCGAGGAATGTACTAATGACGAGACAAACACTGGGTCAAGTTACGCTGACAGGCATGCTTACGCTGATGGTTGCGGCCGCCGCCGCATCTGTCAAAGCCCAAGGGATACCGGTGCTGGGCGCCGGCGATACGGCGATCGCCATCGACGCCGATGGAAAGACGGCCAACGGCCGGTATCCGACCGCCGAGAGCCCCTCCAAGTCCATTGATGGCGCGACCGGTTCGAAGTACCTGAACTTCGGCGGCAAGGGATCGGGCTTCATCGTGACCCCTGCCGCGGCGACCCCCGTCGAAAGCTTTCAGATTCGCACCGGCAACGACGCACCGGGCCGCGACCCCGCAAGCTGGGAACTCTACGGGTTCAACGGCGCGCTGATCACGACCGACAGCGGACCGAACCCGGCAATTAACGCCAGCGGCGAGGCGGAAGCCTGGACCTTGATCGATTCCGGCGCCGTTAACCTGCCTGGCGACCCGACGCTCGGCAACGATCAGCGCGGGGTGCTCGGCCCGGTGGTCGACGTCAATCCGGGCGGGGTTGGATATCAACACTACAAAATCATGTTTCCGACGTTGAAGGTCATCTCGGATCCGATCATGCAAATCGATGAGATCCAATTCTACGGCGACGATGCGGCCTCGGCCGGCCAGGCCATTCTGGCGCCGAGCAATCCCGTCATTGCCGTGCACTATGGCCATCAAAGCCGCTACCCCGGCGGCGAAGCGCCGGACCGCGTCCTCGACGGGCTCGCGAACACGAAGTACCTGAATTTCGGCCGCGAGAACACGGGCCTGATCTTCACCAACGACGGCGGCGCGGTGCAGCTATTGAACATGTCGTTGACGACGGCCAATGATGTGGCCGATCGCGACCCCGCGTCGTTCGAGTTGTGGGGCACGAACGATTCGATCCAGACCGCCAATAACACTGACGGCAATGGCGGCGAGACGTGGACGCTGATCACCAGCGGTCCGCTCTCCCTGCCGGGCGACATTGCGACGGACGACTTCCGGGGCGAGACCGCCGTCGTGCCGATCAACGCCACGGCGTCGTACAGCTCGTACAAGCTGGTGTTCCCGACGGTCAAGAACTTGGACGGCGCCAACTCGATGCAGATTGCCGATGTGCAGTTGTTTGCAATCCCCGAGCCGGCTTCGGCGGCGCTGGCGCTGGCCGGCGTGCTTGTCGGTTGTTGTCTTCGCCGAAAGGGTTAGGAATTAGAAGGAGGAGTCTAATCGCCTTTCCAACGAGCTTGATAACTGCTTGAAAAAGATGATTTTCCAGCCGGCAGGGCGGGCGAGCCAGCCCTGCCGGCGCCCTTGCAACTCTTCGATCAACTCGCTTGAGGGTCTACGTAATGAGAAAGTATTTCACGCCTTTCGTGATGGCCGCAGCCATGTGCGGCGCTCACCACGCGATTGCTGCACCTGTTTTGCAGCCGGATGATTTTGTGATTGGAATCGACGTCGGCCCGCCGGTGTCATTCAGCAATCATCCAGCCGCGGAAGGACCGTTAAACGCGGTCGACGGGAACTCCGCCACCAAGTACCTGAACTTCGGCGAGGTTGAGACCGGGTTGATGGTGACGCCCTTCCTCGGCTCAACGACGGTGCAGAGCATGGTGCTCACGACGGCCAATGATCACTCGGCGCGAGATCCGTTCAATTGGGAGCTGTGGGGAACCAACGACTTTATCGACCACGCCGCCCCGGGCGTTAATAACGGAACTTCGCTCATCCCTGGCGTTACCTGGACGCAGATCGCCAGCGGCGACGCGAATCTTCCCGGTTCACTGCCGGGCGGCGGACAATTCTTGCCGGCGCCAGCTCCGCCCAACACGCCCAACCCGGCCAACGACGGTCGGTTTATGGAAGGGCCGGTCTATTCATTCAGCAATACGAACGCCTACTCGTCCTATCGGATTGTCTTCCCGACCACCAAGGATCCGATGGCCGGGAATTCGATGCAGATTGCCGAGGTGCAGTTGTATCCCAGCCTGGACGGTCCCAACTCCAGCGCAGGAGTGCTATCGATCCTCGACAGCGCGTCGGCCTTCCAGCTTCCGCAGCCGAAGATCCCGGTGAACGAGGGTGTTGCCAATGCCATCGACGGGACAAGCCCCCGGCCGGACCTGCCGTCGCAGAGCAACTACCCGGGCAATGAGGCGCCGCCTAATGTCGTTGATGGAACATTAGCCAAGTATCTCAACTTCGCCGGGGATAATTCGGGCTTCATCGTCACGCCCGCCAGCGGTTCCTCAACCCTGCGTAGCTTCCAAATCACTACGGCCAACGACGCCGTCGATCGCGATCCTACGAGTTACGAACTTTACGGCACGAACGAAGCCATCGCGAGCACGAACAACAGTTACGGCACGGCCGAGAACTGGACGCTCATCAGCTCGGGAGCGATTGCCCTGCCGACGGATCGCAACACGCTGGGGCCGGTGATTCCGGTGACTAACGAAGCGAGCTACACGTCGTACAAGATGCTATTTCCCACTCGCGTAGGTCCTGGCGGCCTGATGCAAATCGCCGAGGCGTCTTTCTACTCGACCAGCGACGGCATGGGCGCCGATATCCTCAACGCCGGCGACCCCGTCCTGGGGATCGACGCTACGGTGCGAACCGGTCTGGTGACGAAGTATCTCAGCTTCGGCGAGGAGAACAGCGGCTTGATTGTGACCCCGCAGGCCGGCCCCACAACGGTGACGAGCCTGCAGATCACGACCGCTAACGACTTTGTGGAGCGCGATCCGGCTTCCTACGAGATTTACGGCACCAACGACCCGATCACCAGCACCGAAGAGAGCGAAGGCACTGAAGAGAATTGGACGTTGATCTCTTCGGGCGCGCTGGCATTGCCCGAGGCTCGGTTGACCAACGGCGATGTGATCACCTTCGCCAACAACACGGCGTACTCGTCGTACAAGATCGTGTTCCCGACGGTGAAGGACGCTCCGAACGAATCCAACTCGATGCAGATTTCCGGCATCCAGTTGTTCGATGATTCCGCCGCCGCCGACCCGGACTTCGACGGCGACGGCGACGTCGACGGCCGGGACTTCCTGGTCTGGCAGCGCAACCTGGGCGCGACCGGGCAGGCCGCCAATGACAATGGCGACGCCAATCTCAGTGGAACGGTCGACGCCGCCGATCTGGCCGCTTGGAAGGCGGGCTACAGCGGTTCGGCGGCGGCCGTTGCCGGCGTGGTTCCCGAACCGGCCGGCGCTGCCATCGCGCTGGCGGGCTTGGGCCTGGCCGCGATTGGCGGACGGCGCTTGCGTAAGCGCGACTAGTTGAGCGAACAGCTTGCGGCTGTTCCTTCCTTGCTGGGGGAAGCGAAGGAGCAGCCACGCAGGCGGCGAGCGGTTAATCGCCGGTCGCCGCCTGCCTCCGCAAGCTGGGTTAGAAATCATGATGCTGGATGCTCGATACTGGATATCGAGCGTCGAGTATCCAGGATCGAGCATCGAGCCCCCTGAACTCATCTCCCAATTATCGATTGGAAGCTCCCCATGTACGAGTCACGACGTCAGGCCGGCCGGCGAGCGTTTACGCTGGTGGAACTGCTGGTAGTGATCGCCATTATCGGCGTCCTGGTGGCGCTGCTGCTGCCGGCGGTGCAGGCAGCGCGCGAAGCGGCCCGCCGCACACAGTGCAAGAATCACATCAAACAGATCATGCTATCGATGCACAACCATGAGTCGGCGCTCGAGGCGTTTCCGACCGGCGGCAACGTCCCTTGGCCTGAGTTACCGAACTATCTGGTCGGAGGCAGCGGCGCCCCGTTTGGACCTGACAAGCAAGGCATGGGCTGGCCATTCCAGCTATTGCCGTACTTAGAAGGGAACGCAATCCACGGCGTTAAGACGAGCGCAGAGCTGGAAGACGTCTCGGTGTCATTCTTTAATTGCCCTTCAAAACGCGGCCCGACCCGGGCCTTACTGCCATCATTGCGAGTTCCGCCTACAGGTAAGTTTCCCTATCTGTTGGACTATGCAGCGGCTGTCCCATTCCGCAGCCGTGCACAAACTAGCCCAGTGCTGGTAGGAGCTGCGACCAATCCCATGTACGAACCGGCGCCAGGATCGACAGATACGAAGGGTTGCGATGCTGCAACATTCTGGGGAGGCATTAATGAGGCGGCAGGACAGGTGCATAGCATTGGCCCATGGCCAGCCACAGGACAATTCGTGGGTTACTGGGGCGTGATTGTACGCGGAGAATACTTTGATCCTGGCGCTCCTGGCGGCAACGACATCGTAAATGCCGGCACCTATGAGCGCATCTCCTTCCCCCAAATCGCTGATGGCGCCAGCAATACCTTCGTAATCGGCGAAAAACGCTTAAACCCCGCCGAATACGAGACGGGAGCATGGCATGATGACGTAGGTTGGACCGGGGGCTGGGATCCGGATATTCTACGATCCACTATCTGCGAGTTCGGCCCGGATGAGAACACCACGGACGGCCGCGCCGGCTTCCGCTTCGGGGCGGCCCACGCATCAGGTATGAACGCTGGCTTCGCCGACGCGTCGGTTCAATCGATCAACTACGAGATCGACTTGGAGATTTTCAACCGGCTGGCCCACCGTAGCGATGAAGAAGACCTTGGCGACTGGGGGGGCTAACTGTGACCGCACAGGCTTTTCGCGCTTCCTTGCCTTGGACGCTGTTGTTATTGACGGCCGTGCTCGGCTGCACGGGCGAGCAGAGCGCATCGCCTACTACCGAAAGCCCTCATCTTCGGGCTCTAGTATCGATGCACGCAATGATGCAGTCGCAAACGGGCCGTCCGCCTGCCGACGAAGCACAATTCAAAAGCTTCATCTCCCAAAACGGCGCCATCCTAGAACGAATGGGCGTCGCCAGCGCCGACGACCTTTTCGTTTCAGAGCGAGACAGTCAACCATTTGTCGTAATCTATGGAAAGCACCCGCAGGGGATGGCCACCACTGTCGTGGCGTACGAAAGCCAGGGCGTTGACGGTAAGCGGCTTATCGGACACAGCACTCGCATGATCGAAGAAGTCGACGAAGCCCGCTTTCGCGAGCTAGTCCCGGTCGCCGCCGAGGCGAAATGATTCAGAGGCGGCCGCTGAGGACTCAGGAACGGTCCCGGTCGCCGCCCGAACACCTGAACGACGAACTGCATTAGAGGCACGACACCTTGATTCAGCCGCATCGATCCCGCAAGGCCCGCTTACGCGCCTACCGCTCGCTTCGCCTGGAATGGCTCGAACGCCGTGAGATGATGGCGGGCGACACCTGGCTGGTTAACTTCCAGTTCGACGAGGCGTCGAATGTCACGCGTTATCACGAGGACGACGGCGCCGTCTTCGGCGCCCGCGAGGGCGGGCTGTTCTATGGCTGGTCGGTCGACCACACCGACGTCTCGCGCGAGCGGAGCGCCCATCCCGACCAGCGGCTCGACACGCTGATCCATTTTCACCAGAACGCCTCGTGGGAATTTGGTCTCCCCAACGGCACGTACGAGGTGACGGCCTCGATCGGCGATCCCTCGAATGCGAGCGTTCACACGCTGAACGTCGAGGGCGTGAACTTCTGGAACGCCGTGCCGCTCGCCGGCAACGAGTTTGACCTCAAGACGATGACGGTCACGGTGAGCGACGGTCGGCTCACGCTCGACCAGGGGGCCGCCGGCGAAAAGGACACGCGGATCAACTACGTCCACATTGTCGGCCTGGCAAGCGGCCCGAACGGGGCGCCCGCGGCGCCGACCATCACCGAGCCGCCGCAGGAAGGGCATGTCGCCAGCCCAGCCGACGTCCACATGGAGGCGATCGGCTATACGGACGGCGACGGCAATGCTCACAAGTCAACAGACTGGGAGATTTGGACCACCGGCCCGAACGCCGAGCCGGTCTGGCAAACGCTCGGCATCGAGGGCATCGAAAAGCTCCACACGCACTTTGGCGACGGCGTGTTTATGAACTCGCGGGCCGGGCAGAACAGCCTTGCGGCCAACACGCCCCACCAGCTTCGCGTGCGGTTCCGCGACGACGCCGGCTCGGTCAGTTCGTACGCGATCCGCAACTTCATGACGGGCGCTGCATCGGTCGTGTTTCCGCTGGAGTTGGAGGACATCGCCGCCAGTCCGGCGCCGACCTGGGTCGACGTGTTCGGCGGCGACGTTGAACTTCCGGGAACGACGGGTCTCTTCTCGCCCGGCGATTTTATTATTCCGATCGACACGGACGGCCCCAGCTCGTCGCCGGGCGGTGAGCAGGCGCCCAATGCCATCAA
>DASVCM010000289.1:0-8276 GCA_036381635.1 Lacipirellula sp. | reverse complement strand
GGCGCCTCGCCCTCCCGACTTGCCATGAAAGTCTCCGCAGGTAACCCGTGACCCCCCGCAGATCCCGACAAGGCGCCGCGCTGACGCTGGTGATCGCCCTGGCTGCGATCATCGCCGGGGGATTTTTCGCCTGGCGCGGGTACAACGAGGCGCCGGAGCAGTTTTACTATTCTTATCTGGTAGCGTGGCTGTATTGGGGCGGGCTGTCATTGGGTAGTCTCTGCCTGGTGCTGCTGCACAACCTTACCGGCGGCAAATGGGGCGATCTCATCCGCCCCATCCTTCGGGCGGCGGCATGGGTGCTGCCGCTAATGGGGCTACTGCTGCTGCCGATCTTGCTACAGCCCGAGAAGCTTTACGAGTGGGCCCATCCATCGCACGTCGAGCATGATCCGGTCCTGCAGCACAAGGCTGCCTATCTGAACGTCGGCTTCTTTCAGATTCGCGCGGCGATCTACTTCGCCCTGTGGATCGCCCTGCTCTTGATGCTGAGCTGGCAGGCCCGCGTGTCGCCATTTCCGAACACAGCGGCCGACCGCCGATTTCGCCGGCTCAGCGGTCAGGGGCTGGCGCTCAGCGGCATTGCGATCACGTTCGCGTCGATTGATTGGGTGATGTCGCTCGAGCCCCACTGGTTCTCCACGATCTTCGGCGTCATCTGGTTCGGCGCCTGGGGGCTGAACGCCCTGGCCTTTGCGAACCTGGTGGCCGCCTGGACGGCCCGCCGCATGCCCGTGCTCGATGAATACCACGTCGATTCGTTGCACGACTTGGGCAAGCTGATGCTTGGGTTCACGATGTTCTGGGCGTATGTGGCGTTTTCGCAGTTTCTCATTATCTGGTACGGCAACCTACCCGAAGAAGTGGTGTATTACCTCCGGCGGATCGAAGGGTCTTGGCAGGGGGTGGCGCTGGCCATGGCACTGCTGCATTTCATCTTGCCGTTTGTGCTGCTGCTGAGTGTTCGCTGGAAGCGCGATCCCGCGCGGCTGGCGGCGGTATCGCTCATTCTGCTGGCGGCAGAGTGGATCGCGGTGGTCTGGCAGGTCGAACCCGCGGTAATGCATGGCCGGCCGTCGCTGGTTCCGTGGCTCGACATTGCCATCACGGCCGTCATGGGCGGAGTGTGGTGGATCGCGTTCATGATTCTATTGCCGCGAATGAGCGTTCGCGTGACCGCCGGCAGCGGGGAGGTCCGCCATGGGTGAACCGGTACGCGGCACGCCGCATCCGCCGACAGTGGAACAGGGATATGAGCACAGCGACGTGCCGATCCGGCCGCTGATGATCTTTCTCGGGCTGCTGGCCGGCACGTTGATCGTCGTGAGCGGCATCGTCGCGGGCGTGTTTTACTTGTTCGAGGCGAGCGCGGAGCGTTCGGATCCTCAGCGGTCGCCGCTGGCGGTGAAAGACCCCGACACGCCGGGGCCGCTGCTGCAGGTTTCGCCGCGCGAAGATCTGGAGATCCTTCGCGAGCGGTCCGAGCGGGAATTGATGAAGCCGGCCTGGATCGACCGCGAAGGAGGGATTGCCCGCATTCCGATTGATCGCGCGGTTTCACTGGTTGCCGAGCGCGGATTGCCCGAGTGGCCGCCGGCCGAAGGCGCCGCCGCGCAGCCGGGCGCCGGCGATCGCTCCCCTGAAGTACCCGCCGCAAGAACGCCGGAGGGAACGGGGCCGGAAACGCCCGCCCAAGGAGGTGCTGAACAATGAATCGCCTGCTCTCCCAATTGTTGTCTTTGCTCGCATTGGCGGCCGCCCTGTCCTGCCCCGTCGCGCAGCCAACGCGCGCGGATGAGTCGAAGGGAAGCGAGCTGATGGAGCCGCCGCAGGCCGCGTTTCTGCGGAAGGTCGACTTCGTGCAGCGGCTGAACAACCAGGTTCCCGTTGACCTGAAGTTTACGAACGATCGCGGCGAGGACGTCACGATCGCCGAGTGCATGAATGGCCGGCCGACGATCTTCGTGCTGGCGTATTACCGCTGTCCGATGCTTTGCAATCAGGTGCTCAACGGGGTGGCTCGCACGGTGCAGGGGATCGATCTGGATCCCGGAGAGGAGATCGAGATCGTCGTGGTTAGCTTCGACCCTAGCGACACGGTGGAGCTTGCCGCCCAGAAGAAGGAAGCCGTGGTTCACGCCTACAGCCACAAGGCGGACGGCAAGGGGTGGCACTTCTTGATTGGCGATGAGAAGACAGTTGCTGCGGCGGCCGAGAGCGTCGGCTTCCAATACCAGTATGACGAACAGTCCAAGCAGTACGCCCACGCGAGCGGTATTACGGTGCTCACTCCGGACGGTCGTGTATCGAAGTACTTCTACGGCATCGACTATCCGACGCGCGACGTTCGGTTGGGGCTGATCGAGGCCTCGGAGGGGAACATCGGCACGCCGGTGGACCGGCTGCTGCTGTACTGTTTCCACTACGACCCGATCACCGGGCGATATGGATTGGCGATTATGAGCGTCGTCCGCGCCGGCGGCGTGCTGACGGTCGCGGGGGTGCTGGGCTTTATCACGGTATCGCTCCGACGAGAACGCAGAAACAGCCGAGAGTCGAGGGTCGAGAGTCTAGAGCCAGAAGAGGCCGGACCTTGAAGCACACATTGTAGCCCCGGCCATTGGCCGGGGGTTAGTACACGACCCGTATAAACTGATGCGACCCCCGGGCGAAGCCCGGGGCTGCAACTCCGAATGAATACCGAGTTCGAATTATTCCCTAAAGCAGCTTCGACGACGGCCCCGCCGGTGGACGCCCTGTACATGTTCATGGTTGGGCTGACGGTCGTGATGTCGCTGTTCGTCGCGGTGCTGGTGATTTCGCTGGCGATCAAATATCGCCGCAATAATCTCGGCGTTAACCGCACGCAGTTGCCGACCGGCATCAAAACAGAGCTGATTCTAATCGGACTGACCTTGCCGGTCTTGATGTTCATCTTCGCCTGGGGAGCGAAGGTCGGGTTCTTCCTCATGCGGCCGCCGGCCAACGCGCGAGCGATCACCGTGGTCGGCAAACAGTGGATGTGGAAGCTCCAGCACTCCAACGGCCGGCGGGAAATTGACGCCCTCCATGTGCCGATTAACCAGCCGGTGAAGCTGACGATGATCAGCCAGGACGTGATCCACAGCTTTTTCGTGCCGGCATTCCGCACGAAGGCCGACGTGATTCCAGGCCGCTACAACCACACGTGGTTCGAAGCGACCAAGCCGGGCGAGTACCGGCTGTACTGCGCGGAGTACTGCGGCACGAATCATTCGCGCATGATCGGCAAGATTATCGCGATGACGCCCGGCGACTTTGCCAACTGGCTTTCCGGCGATACGGGCGACGAGGCGCCCGAGGTGACCGGCGCCAAGTTGTTCGAGCAGCTTCAATGCGCCACCTGCCACAAGGGCGGCGGCGAGCAGTCGCGCGGACCGGCGCTGGAAGACCTGTATTTGAAGCCGGTGGCGCTGGCGGACGGCTCGACGGTTACGGCCGATGACGCGTATTTGCGCGAGTCGATTCTGCGACCGGCGGCCAAGATCGTCGCGGGTTACCAGCCGCTGATGCCGACCTTCGAAGGACAGATCGACGAGGAAGGCGTTCTGCATTTAATCGCCTATATCAAGTCGCTCGGCGGCGCCGGGCAGATGCCCGAAGAGACTGAACCCGGACAGGCTGATCCGCAAGCCGAAGCCAATACCGCCGGCGAAAACACATCCGCCATCCCTTCGCCCGAGCAGAATCCCCGCGGCGAAGCGGAGGACAATCCATGAGTGCAGTGCTAGAACCGCAACCCGTTCCCGCCGAGCCCGTACGCCGACAGCGCGACTATATCAACGCCGCCTACACGGTGAAGTCGTGGCTGTTGACGGTCGATCACAAGCGGATCGGCCTGTTGTACCTCGCCGGGGTGACAGTGTTCTTTTTCATCGGCGGCGCCGCGGCGGTGCTGTTTCGCCTGGAGCTGATGACGCCGCAAGCGGACCTGGTGGAGTCGGAGACTTACAACAAGCTCTTTACGCTCCATGGGATCATCATGATCTTCTTCTTCCTGGTGCCCGCCATCCCGGCGGTGCTGGGAAACTTCTTGCTGCCGATCATGATCGGCGCCCGCGACATGGCGTTCCCGAAGCTCAATCTGATGAGCTGGTATCTGTTCATGATCGGCGGGCTGTTCACGCTGTACGTCACCATCGTCGGCGGCGTGGACACAGGCTGGACGTTCTATACTCCGTATAGCAGCACATACAGCAACACTTATGTGATGGCAACCGGGGTCGGCGTGTTCATCACCGGGTTCTCGTCGATTCTCACGGGTGTGAACTTTATCGTCACTACGCACAAGATGCGCTGCCCGGGAATGACGTGGTTTCGCATGCCGCTGTTTATCTGGTCGCACTACGCAACGGCGCTCATCTTCGTGCTCGGCACGCCCGTACTGGCGATCGCGGTTGGACTGGTGGCCATCGAACGCGGGTTTGGAATTGGCATCTTCGACCCGCGGCTCGGCGGCGACCCGATCCTGTTCCAGCATCTGTTCTGGTTTTACTCGCACCCGGCCGTGTACATCATGGTGCTGCCGGCGATGGGGGTGCAGAGCGAGCTGATCGCGGCGTTCTCGAAAAATCGCATCTTCGGCTACAGCTTCGTCGCCTTTTCCAGTCTGGCGATCGCCGTGCTCAGCTTTCTCGTGTGGGGCCACCACATGTTCGTCTCGGGGCAGAGCATTTACGGCGGGTTGATCTTCTCGATCCTCAGCCTGCTCATTGCGATACCCTCAGGAATCAAAGTGTTCAACTGGGCTTTCACGCTTCATCGCGGCACAAACAGCTTCTACACGCCCATGCTGTACGCCATGGGCTTCCTCGGCCTGTTCACCGTCGGCGGGCTTACGGGCTTGTTCCTTGCCGCAGTTGGGATCGACGTCCATGTGCACGACACCTATTTCATCGTCGCCCATTTCCACTACATCATGGTCGGCGGGACGGTGATGGCCTACCTAGGGGGCATTCACTACTGGTGGCCCAAGATCACAGGCCGGATGTATCACGAGGGATGGGGCCGATTCTCGGCGGTGCTGGTATTCGTCGGGTTCAATCTCACCTTCTTGCCGCAATTCATCCTCGGCTACCTGGGCATGCCGCGCCGGTACCACGTGTACGACGCGGGCTTCCAGGTGCTGAACGTCATGTCCTCGGCCGGCGCTTCGATCCTGGGGATCGCCTACCTGTTTCCGTTTACATACCTGTTGTGGTCGTTGAAGTACGGACCGAAGGCGTCCGAGAACCCGTGGGGCGCCGTGGGGCTGGAATGGACGATCCCCTCGCCGCCGCCGACGCACAACTTTGCCCGCACGCCCGTCGTCACCTGGGAAGCCTATGAGTACCCCCGCAGCAATCCCGACGAAGTTTTCGAGTAGCGGCCCGGTCGTCGCTCATCACTTCGAGGATTGGGAGCAGCAATATGACTCCTGCGTGCTCGGGATGTGGACATTCCTCGTCTCGGAAGTGATGTTCTTTGGCGGCGCGTTCACGACCTACATGGTCTACCGGTGGAGCTATCCCGAGGCGTTCGCCCACGCGAGCCAGCACCTCGATATTTACTGGGGGACGTTCAACACGTTCGTGCTGCTGACCAGCAGCTTGACAATGGCCCTGGCCGTGCGAGCGGCGCATCTGAGCCAGTCGCGAACCGCGGGGTTATTTATTATCGCCACCATCCTCCTGGGCGCCGCATTCCTGGGGATCAAGTTCTACGAGTACTATCACAAGTACGAGGAGGGGCTGATGCCAGTTTTTGGGATGCCCTTCAACTTCGAGGGGCCGTCCGAGCAGCGCGGGCCGACGCAGTTGTTCTACGGCTTGTATTTCGCGATGACGGGCATCCATGCGGTGCACATGATCATCGGCATCGTGATCATGCTGCTGTTTATTCCGCCGGCGTTCCGCGGGGCGTATAGCAGCGGCAACTCATTGCGGGTCGAGATCATGGGCCTGTACTGGCACTTTGTCGACCTCGTGTGGATTTTCTTATTCCCTTTGCTCTATCTGATTGATCGCGCGACATGAGCGAGACGGCGCAACCAACTCTCAAGATTTACTTTCTGGTGTATGCGGCGCTGATGATCGGCCTGGCGGCGACGGTGGGCGCCGCCTATCTGCCGCACGGTCCCTGGAGTCTGCCGGCAGCGCTGGCGATCGCGTTCGCCAAGGCGGCGCTGGTGGTAATGTTCTTCATGCACGTGTTGTACTCGCCGCGGCTGACGTGGATTGCCGTGTTCGCGGGACTGGTGTGGCTGTCGATCCTGATGGCGATCACGTTTGCCGATTACATGAGCCGCGACTGGATTCCCACGTCGCAGCCAAAGACGGGGCTGGCGTTGCCGCCGGGTGCGGAGAGCGTTGAACCGCCGCGGGCGGCGGCTGAGATGGGGACGGTAGATGCGCCGGATGCGGCGGACTAGTTTGCTCGCGAAGACGCAAGCGGATAGGACGCGTCACCCGATACTACTGTCTGGCGGCATAGGCCGCGAGTAGCGCCGCGGTCGGGGCGATCAGCAATAGCGTTCCTGGCTCCGGGACGGCCGACGCGGCGCCGGCTGCAGCGGCGCCGAGGGCTCGCTGCCAGGCGAGCAGGTCCTGGCCGTCGACTTCGCCGTCGCGATCGTTGTCGCCGTCGCTGAAGCCGGCGTTTGGACCAGAACCGAAGCCGTTGCGCCAGTGGCCGAGATCATCGGCGTCGATCACGCCGTCGTTGTTGAAGTCGCCCTCGGCGGCCTGCCGCAGCACGAGCGTGGAGACGCTGTAGGCGGGCATCTCGTAAATGAAGGCGTTCACCAAGTCGATCGGGATGTTCGCCGCTTGCACAGGATTTGGGCTGGCGGACGTAAGACGGTAGACTTCGGCGAAGTCGAAGCGTAGATCGTGGGTGAGCTGCATGGCCGCGGATTGCACGCTTGCGGTGCGATTGATGGCTACGACGACCACGCGGCTGGGGTCGTCGGCGTCGACACTGGCATAGACGGCGCTTTTGGCGATCGAATCGGTCGCGGCCTCGATCGACGTATCGCCGAACTGGCCGCCTTCGCCGTCGTAGTTGAGGTACATCTTGAAGGCGCCGGAGGCGAACTGTGAGTTTGAGTTGCCGTGGAGGTTCCAGAAGTTGGCGGCAAAAACTCCCTCGCAGCCGAAGACGCCCAGCACGTCGGCCTGGGCGATGCCGCCGGAAATATGGTTCGTGCCGCCATAGTTGTACTCGGTGATGGCGATCTTCGTGCCGGGCTTGAAGTCGTCGATGTCGCGCTGCACGCGCGGCAGCAGCCTCACCGGGCCGGGAGTTCCCGGCGAGCCTTGCCAAGTTCCCCACTGGCTGATCCAGCTCGTCTCGACATAGGTCGGATCCCAGAGAGACCGCGGCGCCTGGAGGCGCGCGGCGACGACGGCGGCGGAATTGTTGTTCTCGGTGATGCGAACGCCGCCGCCTTGGGCCTCCGGGTACCAGTGCAAGTCGAGCACATCCATCAGCGTGCGGCCTTGCGACGCTTCGGCCGCGGCGACTTGCTGCAGCAGAAACTCGTAATAGTGCATTTCGCCCGATTCATCGCCGCCGGGGTGGGAGGGCGACTGGTGCGAATTGCGGTCGGGCGCATCCTGCAGTGAGACGAAGTCTTGCCAGCCGTAGCCGACGCCGCCGAAGACCAGCGCGCTGGGGTTCACGTCCTTGATGGCGCCGGCGTGGGCGATGGTCTTGTCGCGGAGCTCGGCAAAGGTCGGCGTCGACGGATGGAGAGCGCCGTGCGTTCGTCCCTTCGCATGAGGCGGGGTGCGCGGATTGGTGTTGGGATTCCCCGGATGCCAATCCGCGGGAAGCGGCTCGCCCCAGAGGCCCGGCTCGTTGTCGAGGCTATAGAACACGGGCGTCGATGGGTCGCGCGTCTGCTCAACCCAATTGACGAACTCGTCGGTGAAGACGTAGCCGTCGCTGGCGCTGGGCGTAAGCGAGAGCGGCTGGCCGGGGAATTTTGCCTCTTTGTTGGGAACGATCTCTTTGAACCGCGAGTGGTTGAGCGCTTGCGTCCGCGTGATCGGGCCGGCCGTATCGCCGGCGACGTAACCGTTGATGGGGACGGTGACGACGAGCGCCCTATCGTTCGCGGCCGCCGCGTTCAGCGGGCCACGGACGGCGCTACCCGCCGGGCCTGTTCCCATGTGGGTGTCGTTCTGGTAGTACCAGTCGCGGCCGGCGTTCGAGGCGTTGGTCTCCCAGTTGTAGCCGGTCCAGCGATTGCCGCC
>DASVCM010000288.1:0-4554 GCA_036381635.1 Lacipirellula sp. | reverse complement strand
TGAGCCGGCCGCTCGAGGATTTCGTGCCGCGCGTTGAAGATCGGCGAGTAGACGACGTTGAGATTGTGCGCCGTCAGGTCGGCGATATAGGCGTCCGCCAGCTCCCAGAACCGCTCGCTGAACGGCTCGATCTTGTAGTACTCCCAGATCGAATCGGCCGACAGCCAGTGCGTTACAGGAAAGTCGGTGCGCGGCTTGAGCACCAGCGGCTTCACGTCGACGACGACCGGCAGCGTTACGCTCCATGGCTTCGCCCCCTGCCAGGAGGTAAAGCGGTACTCATCGACGCAGCTAACCGTAACGGCAACCTCATGTCTTCCCACGCTTGCGTCGACTGGAACTTTGAGCGTGATCCAGAAGGCGCCATTCGAAGCTGGTCCGACGTCGGCGGTCGTTTCGGGGTAGAGCGGATCGGGCACAAGGCCCGGCACATGGCCGACGCCGTCGATCTCATCGAGCGGCACGTCCGTGTCCAACTGTTGCATGGGCACGTACCCCACGCGCCGCACCTGCACGCTCCAACCCTTCGGCGCTTCGACCTCAGCACGGATGCGGAACGTACGATCGCCGACGCTGCGGAAGCAGCTTTGGAAGGAGAGCTGGGCGTTTCGCGCCGAGACGAGCGTCAGCGGCTCGGCGCTTCCCGGCTCGGAATTCGGGTAGACCCGCTTGAGGGACGTCTCGGACCAAAACTTGAGCCCGTCTCTCTCCAGGGCCGAACCAGCCGCGGCGTTAGTCCCGGCAGGCGCCGCCCGCCCGATGTGGGGATCGGCAACGCTAAGCGCGGCCGTGCCTCCGGCGAGCGTCGTAAGAAGTTCTCGGCGATCCATGGCGGTTGCCTCCAGCAGTTATGGTTCGCGCCGGCGTTGCGGTTGCAACGCAAGCGTCATCGCAATGCCGAGCATGATTGGAGCGAGGAACGTCCCCGGCGGTTCCGGCACAACCGATGTAGGCGCGAGCCGACCGGCTCCGAGCTGCCGCTGCCAGGCGAGAAAATCCGCCCCGTCGCTGTCGCCGTCGGCGTCGGCGTCGGCCTGCGGCTGGACGCCTGCGTGCAATTGCCACTCGGCCAGATCGACTCCGTCGACGACGCCGTCGCCGTTGAAGTCGGCCGCCAACGGTCCGCCGTAAAGGGCCGTGATGCGCGCCCGGTCCACCGGCGTCGTGAACATGCCGTAGTCGACCCCCTTGATCGTCTCGACGAAGAGCTCGGTTGCCACGCCGTCGACGAGCACTTGCTGCAATTGCTGCGCGTCCCAGTTGAGCGGGATCATGAGCGTCAGATCAAAGCCGCCCATTCCGGCGACATAGTCGAATTGCAAGCTGTGGCCAGCGTACTGAATGTTCTCGAACCTCGAGCCATTTCTCGCCAGCGTAAAGTCGAGCAGCATCTCGGCCGACCACATCGGGACGCCTTGCTGCTGGCAGTATTGCCAGACGGCCTGGCTCCAGGCGTAGGTGATGTCCGAACCGTAGTACCGCACGGGATGAATGTTGTTCACGAAAGTGGAGTAGTAGCCGTTCGCCTCGGCCGATTCGAACATGCCGATCATCACGTCAACGGCTTGTTGAGCTGTGAAGACGTTGTTGGCAAACCACTCGTCTGGCCACTGCGTGGCGGCCTGGTAGATGCCAAGCAGCTCGCCATTCTCGTCGATAAACCGCTGCGGCAGGCCGCTGCCGGTGAAGTAGCCGTTGGCCGAGAACGGATCGACGACGGCGCCGTTCAGGTAGTGGTAATAGTTCGTGTCGAGCTGCGTGCCATGGTCCGCTTCGATGCGGGCCATCTCGACCCAGCCGGTCCAATCAATGGTATGATTCCGCGCCGTGCGGGCGACGTGCCCGAACTTGCTTTGCAAGGCGCCCACCACGCGGCTGTAGGCGAAGTCCATGGCCGCGAGGGCGCCGGCGCCCTCAGCGCCGTCGGCATACATATGGACGCCCACCTCGTGGCCCGCGGCGCGCCACTGGGCTTCTTTCGCAGCGGTGGTGTTGGCGACGCCGAAATCTCGCAAATACACGCTGAACGTTCCGCCGTAGCTGGCCGCGTCGTTCAGCACGGCGTCGAGCTGGCCGCCGTAATTATCCTCGCCGTCGCCCGTGTTGACCAACAGCGTCTTGTGCCGCCCGGGCAAGTACCACATACGCGGCAACGGCGCCTCGTGGGCGTCGATCAGCACATTGGCGAAGAGCCGCTGCAGCTCATCGGCATGCGGGATGGCCATTCGGTCCGGATCGTACCAGGTGCGGCCGTCGGTTCGCGTGAAGAAGTCGTGCGGACGATATTGGGAGATGCCGTCGCCCTCGGTGTTCGCCCAAGCGGGGTTGCCCTGGCGCGACAAAACCACGCTCTTCGCCGGATCGAACGCCAGGGCAATCGCCGTCCCCTGGCCGAATCCGTGGGTGGTAACGGCCGGGTTCGAAGATGGAACGTTGGCGTTGGCGTACAAATACGCCAGGCCTGTCGCTCCTCGCAGCGTGTAGTTCGACGCCAGGCCATGGTACTGCAGCCCGCCGTGCGTGATGCCGCGACCCTGTGGCCGATCCGGATCGACGCCGAAGTATTGCAGCGTCCGCTGCGGTCGATCGCCGGCGAACTCGATGCCAAACACGTCGGACAGCCCGCGATCGGGCCGCGCTGCAATCAAGACGCCGCCGGCCTGCACATAATCGCGAAGCCGCTGCTCTTCGGCAACGTTCAATTCCACTTCGGCGAGGACCACGGCGCCGTAGCGTGCAAGCGCCGCGCTCGGATCGGCGCCGCCGCTCCAGGCGGAGCGATCGAGGCGGTCGAACGAGTTCAGCCCTTCGCCGCGAAGAATCTCGGCGAAATAGTTTCCGAAGGGGTTGGCGGACGCTTCGTCGGTAAGCACCAAGAGTGGCGATCTGCCGCGTACAACCGACGGCTGCCCAAAGGCAACCGCGCAAACCGCCAACGCCATCGCGAAGAAACGTCGTTGATGCAATGTTGAATTCACAGCACTCCGTACTGGTCGAACACTTCGCGCAGCGTGCGCCCTGCCAGCAGGTCGCGGCGAGTGAGATTCTCCTTGCCGATCTTCTCTTCGGCCAGTCGGAGCGCCTCGTCCTCCAGCTCGCGCGGCACGACCACCACGCCGTCGAAGTCGGCAAAGATCAGCTCGCCCGGCTGGACCAGCACGTCGCCGCAGCGCACCGGGACGTCGTAGGCCATGACGCGCCCGCGGCCCTTGCTATCCAGCGGCCGGATGCCGCTGCAGAAGATCGGGTAGCCGATATCGATGATTTGCAGGCAGTCGCGGATCAATCCGTCGCAGATGCACCCCGTCGAGCCGTTCCGCTTCGCGAGGGTGCTCATCAGTTCGCCCCAGGGGGCGTTGGTCCAACTGGCATCTGTGGAGTGGACGGGCACGTCGCCCGGGCCGAGCGAGTCCATCGCCTCGAGCTCGATGCCATAGGGATCATCCTCGACGACGTAGTCCACTTCCATCCAGCGGTAGGTGCGAGCCCGGCCGACGATGGTGCAGTTCTTCGCATCGAGCGGCCGCAGCCGGTGGTGCATGGCCTGACTCCGCCGGCCAAGGTCGTCGAGGATATCGCACACCGCGGGCACGCGCAGGTGCTCGCGGATCCATGCAAACCGTTCACGATCTGTTGTTGGGATGGCCATCAGGTATTACCGAGACTGAACATGGCAAAGTCAGCGTCGCCACTGCCGAGATACGCGATGCAATCGACTTCATATTTCACAAGATCGCCAAGGCAACCAACGAGCGTGGTGCGGGCTGGGTAGGGCTCTTTGAAGTACTCGCGGTAGATGCGGTTATGGGCGTCCCAGTCTTCTTGCCGCTGCAAATAACAGCGGACCAGGACGACGCGGTCGAAGCCAGCGCCCGCGGCGCGGAGCACACGGCCTAGGTTCTCGTAAGTGCGGCGCGCTTCGTTATCGAACGTATCGTGAATGATGCGCCCGGATTCGTCAGCCGAGGCCATTCCCGAGACGAAGATGAAGTCGCCCGCGCGAACGCCCGCGGAAAACGGGAGCGAGCTGCGAATCACGCTTTCGCCGGTGATGGGAATAATGTCGTGGGGCACGTTTTGCGTAGCGATCTTCGCCTGGGTCAGAGCTAAGTTTCAACTCGCGGCCGAGCAGCGGGCGGGCCATTAGAAGCTGTCATCGACGGGCAGGCCGAGTCATGCGAGCCCTCGGCGGCGGCCAAATCGCCTGGCGTTACGGCGGCGCCAGTCCTTGCGGAAAGCTCGCATGCCGCGGTGGTTTCGAGCGACCGCAGCCCGTCGTAAACGGTCGCCGTCATCGCCCGACCGCGCCGCACGCTCTCGGCGAACACTTGATATTGTCGCCGCCAGTGCGGGGCCAACGGCGGAGCTGTGAAAGCGCGCTCGCGCGCCCCGGTTTCCACGTGCCCCACTCCCGTTACACAATCGAAATGGAGGCGCCCCCCCGGTCCGACAATCGTTACCGTGGAATGAGGCAGTTCCGGCAACAGCCAACCGATGCGAACGTCGAGCGTCGAGCGATTCGCGAAATCGATTCGCGCGTTCCAGATGTTCGGC
>DASVCM010000287.1:0-3622 GCA_036381635.1 Lacipirellula sp. | reverse complement strand
CCGGGCCGTATCCTGCACCGGCCGACGCACCGCGCGAATGGCGGTCGCTCCAGCTTGCTCCAACTCCGCGACCAGCCGGCGCCCGACCAGCCCGCTCGCCCCCGTCACAACAATTCGTTGCCCCGCAAGCGAAGGATTCATGATAGGGTTCCGGCTTCAGAGTTCAGGAGTCAGGAGTCGGAGACAACTGCACGTAATGGATTAGCCGCGACGCGGAGGTCCGCCGAAGCGGAGCGCGAGCCGAAGGGTCCGAGGTCCCACATCCCTTCTCCCTGAACCCCTGAACTCACTACCTCCTCTTCTCCTGCGCCTTCCGACTGGCCTTCTGCAAAATCCGCCGCTCGTTCCACGTAAGGCTGTCCTGCCCCTCACGCTGAATCTTCTCGAGGATCGCATCCACTCGCGCGCTCAGCTCGTCCGCTTCATCCTCATCCGGCTCATGCACCCGCAGCTTTGGCCGCCGCTTCAGCGATACGCCGCTCAGCCGATCGGCCAGCCGCGCCGCCTGGTGCGAACCCATCCGCTGGTAGTACAGCCCGAACAGCGCGCCGGCCAAATGCGCCGTGAAGGCCGTGTTCCCGGTGCGATTGAGCGCCCCAATCATGTCCGACGCCACGACGATTACCGCCAGCACCCAGGCGGGCATCGGAAACAGGAACATCATCATCACTTGCATATGCGGGTACAGCAGAGCGAACACGACTAGAATCGCCGTGATGGCCCCCGAGGCGCCCAAACACCACGACCGCGCGCCGGCCGCCGTGTCGATTCCCGACCACACCAGCCCCGCAAAGACGATGCTGGCGAGGTAAAAGATCAAGAACGACCGCCGGCCGTACCGCTGTTCGATGAAGCCGCCGAAAAACCACAAGCCCAACATGTTGAAAATGACGTGCTTGATGTCGCTCGGCGAATGAGCGAACCCATACGTCACCAGCCGGTAGGCTTCCCACGGTCGTCTCCACCAATCCGCCGGCAGGGCGATCCACTCCGTAAGGCCCTGGAATAGTATCTGTCCGAGATAGACGCCGATCGTGACGATGAGCAACTGCATCGTCGCCGTCGTCGGCGCCGACACGTGAAAGCCTTGCTCCGGCTCGCGCGAGTACTCACGATCGTACAAACCCATATCAGCTCGTATCCCCCTCCCTTGCAGGGAGGGGCTAGGGGAGGGATTGCTAAGTATCCACAAGCATACGCGATCGATGCCGGCTGCTTTCAGGGCGCCGGCTCCGCCGGGGGGTCGGCCTCCATCAGGACGAACTCTGTCCCAGTGGTGAGCAACCCTCGTCCAAAGGCCGGGGCGGAAATGTCCGCGACATGAGTCGCAACATGGAAAGATACCCGAGAGAGCCACCCGCGCGATAGCTCGAAGAATGGACGGCCGCTACGGCTGCGTCCCAGTGAAGGCGCCGCCGTCCGCCGGAATTGCCGCCGCGGGCAAACGAGCCGTCTGCTGCTGGATGAGTTGCTGAGCAAGTTGGACATTCTGAGGGATGAGATCCGCCACCCTTTGCCGCGCGTTCTCCAGCGCCGCCAGCACCGCGTCGCGCAGCTTCTCGATAGTCTGCTGATCCCGAACCATCATGTCACGGTCGCCGGTCAGCATTTCCAACTGCTGCTCGCGGTGAGCCGTGAGCTGCGCCGCGTTCTCCTGCGCCGCCTTCAGCCGATTGATGTCTTCCGTAATCCCGGCGATTGTCGCGCCAAGTATCGTCCGCTGCCGCATCAGCTCGGCAAACAGGAAGGCGTAATCACGCAGCGGCCGGTCGTACCGCTCCTCAGTCTTCGCCGGGTCGTCGAGCTCAACCCGCTCCCCCTTTTCGTTGTAGGCGGCGCGGTGATACTCGTCATCGTCCGGCGTCGGCTCACCGCCATGCCGGATATATTCCTCCACGCTCGCCGCCGGCAATAGCTGGCGAAGCTCCTCATCACTCAGATCGGCGAACAGTTCATGCCGGTCCAGTGGCATCGTCTCGTACATCCGCCACGGCGTTTTCGCCTGCGCGCTGCGAAGCAGCCGATTGCCCGTGCGCTGATCAAGCCGATGCACCGGCTCGAGGATCACGCCGTTCTCGCCGGCTTCGGCCACGCGGAACTCGCCGAGATACTGCCGGGCCTGATCCGGCGCCGCCGCGTTCACCGGCCCGTCCTCGAACAGGAACACGATCGACTCCGCCGCCAGCCCATGCGGCTGCTGCGGAATCGCTACGGCGATTCGACCAGTCGCCGGATCGAGCGGCCCGGCCGCCGTCACGTTGTTCCAAACCGGACCGCGGTCGCGACGCCAGTCCGCCAGTTGTTGTTCCCAGTAGCCAAGACCAGGCATGCGGCCTTCTTCTTGAACCAGGGGCGGGACCTCGCCGTTAAACGGCTCCCCCGCGAACGCGCGATTGATTAATTCCTGATCCTGCGTTCCTTGCTCGAGCGCGAAGTTCAGCCGCTCAAACTGCTCGATTTTCTCGCGCGTCGCCGGCATTCCCGCGCGAAGATTGCGGTGAATGCGAAACACCTCCAGGCCCAGGAAAAGCACCCCGAGCGACGTGAAGAAGATGGCCAACAGCAGCACCATCTGGGCCCAATGCCAGTTCTTCACGCTCATGATGATCGTGATCAGCCCGACCACGACCACCAGGGCAATCACGATTTGCAGCACCAGACCCAAGCGAGTATTCCCTTAACCAATCGCGCTTTATAAGTCGGCAACGACCTAAGTAGCCGCGGGCTAACAGCCCGCCGGAGCAGCGTCAACAGACGCACCACGTCGTAACCGCTTCAACAGTGCGGCAAACCTGGAGAATTGGGCAACCTATGCAACTTCGATGGTAAGTACCCCGCCGCAGAGCGTCAAGTTTTTACGGCCCCGCAACTTACGCCGCCGCAGGCACAGCCCAAACCACCCGCAAAACCGGCCTTAAGAAGGTAGCCGCAAAAAGGCACAAGAGACGCAAAAAGACGATCCACTCATTGCGCGGATGATGCGAATATGACTATTTAGCCGAGCCATCCTGGCTCGGCGAAATTCAATAAGCTCAGCAATCCGGGCCAACATGGCCGGGCTATATATCTTCTTCCTATCCGCGTAATCTGCGAAATCCGCGGTGACCTTTCTTGACGTCTTTTTCGCGTCTCTTGTGCCTTTTTGCGGCTAGTGATCAGCGTTGCCAAGCGCCTCAAGCAGCCCCTCAATCATCTCCGGCGTATGAGCCGCGGTGAGGCTCAGTCGAAGGAGCGATTCGCCTTCCGGAACGGACGGCGGGCGGATGGCCGGGACCCAATAGCCCTGCCTGCGCAGCGATTCGCTCAGCCGCAACGCCTCGCTGGGGGAACCGATGACGATCGGGATGATCTGGCTCGCTGACAGCCCAGTGTTCCAACCTTGATGTCGCAGCGTCGAGCGCAGCTTGGAGGCAGCGCTCAGCAAGCCGGTGCGACGCTGCGGCTCTTGCGCGACAATATCCAGTGCGGCGATCGCCGCCGAGCTGACCGCCGCCGGCTGAGCGGTCGAGAAGACATATGTCCTCGCGCGATTGGCGAGCCACTGAATCAGTGAACTCGAACCGACCACAAACCCGCCGGCCGCGCCCAGCGCCTTGCTCAGCGTGCCGACGCGGATGACCCC
>DASVCM010000286.1:0-4233 GCA_036381635.1 Lacipirellula sp. | reverse complement strand
AAGCGTCGTAGGACCTCAATTGGAGATGACCGGCTGTCTTCCCGAGGCTCTTGGCAGCTATTAATTCCGGTGGTCAAAAATGAAATTGCCAAAACTACGGCTTCGAAGAACGGTTTAGTATTGCACAGGGAGGCGATCCATCCCGTTCCGGCTCCCCTCTCCCTTCCGGGGAGAGGGGCTGGGGGTGAGGGGGCTAGAACCCTGAGCTAAACCCAAGCCCCCTCATCCCCAGCCCTTCTCCCCCAGCGGACTGGGGGAGAAGGGAGCCAGCCCGACGAACGAGTCGAACCTAGCAGATCGGGTGGCCATTTTCAGCAATTATTCTCCGGATTCCGTGAGGGGGCATGTCTCACGCAGAGGCGCAAAGACGCAGAGAGAAAGCGGAGGGCCAAGACGCGGCAGCGGGACGCTGCCGGCTAACACAGGCGGGGATTACAGGAGTGGAATCTTGTGGGGCTGGCCGGGTTGTTCTTGGACGTATTGGGGGACGGCGTAACCAGGGAGGCGGCGGCGGAGTTCGGTGATGATTTGACGGCCGCGCTGAATCGGGACTTCGAAGTGGGCGGCGCCGTGGACGCGGTCGAGTTGGTGGAGGTAGTACGGCGTGACGCCGACGTCGATGAGGCGCCGACTGAGCTCCATTTGGGCGTCGACTGAATCGTTTACGCCGCGTAGCAGCACCGCCTGGTTGAGGAGCATTACGCCGGCGCTGCGGAGGCGGTGCAGCGCTGCGGCGACTTCGGCGTCGATCTCTTGGGAGTGGTTGGCGTGTATCACCATCACCGGCGTCAGGCGCGTGCCGGTGAGCCAGGTGAGCAGTGCGTCGGTCACGCGCGCGGGGATCATGATCGGCAATCGAGTGTGAACGCGTAGCCTGTGGAGATGGGGAATCGCCGCGAATCGATCGACGAGCCATGCCAGCCGCTGGTCGGTCACCGTGAGCGGGTCGCCGCCGCTGAGGATGATCTCATCGATCGAACTGTCCTGTTCGATCGCCTCAAGAGCGATTTCCCAGACCGACTCGGTGGGCGGCGACTCGTCGTACGGGTAGTGCCGCCGGAAGCAGTACCGGCAGTGAACAGCGCAGGCGCCGGTCAACACCATCAGCGCCCGGCCGACGTACTTCTGCAGCAGCCCAGGGCGAAGGGCGAACGCCATGTCGTCCACTGGGTCCTGCCGGAAGCCTGCGACGGCTTCGTCTTCAGCCGCCGCTGGCCAGACCTGCAGCAATAGCGGGTCGGCCGGATTGCCGCGCTCCATTCGTGCCAGGTAACTCATCGGGACGAAGATCGGAAACCCGCGAGCGGCTGCCGCGGCGGTTTGGCTGAACTGGGCCGATAGCCCGAGCGCCTCGCACAGCCGCTGCGGATCGCGGATGGCGTCGCGCAGCTCCCGCTGCCAGGCCGCCAGCGGGCGGTCCGGATGGGCGCGGACAGCGGAATTGGGAGTGGTTAGAATGCTCAATTCCGTTATGGCTGATTGGCTTGGACTGGGGCGTTCAGGTCTCTGGCGGCCGGGCGACGGAACACGTACCGGACCCCTCGGCGGACCTCGGGGTGACAGGGATCAGCTCGGGGTGACAGGCTTCACCATCATATTCAACGAGAGACGATAGGAAGCAATTTCTGTGGCAACTTATACGACGAGCGATTTTCGCAAGGGATTGAAGGTTCAGATCGATGGAATCCCTTACCTGATGATCGAGATGAACTTCCGCAAGCCGGGCAAGGGGAACGCCCTGTACGAATGCAAGCTGCGGAATCTGCTGCGGGGCACCGTGACCGACAAGACCTACCGGGCGGGGCAGACGCTGGAGTCGGCCGACGTGTCCGAGTTTAACGCCCAGTATCTGTACCGCCAGGGCGACGACTTCGTGTTCATGAAGAACGACGACTACGAGCAGTACGAGATGTCGGCCGAGGCGGTCGGCGACGCCTGGAAGTTCCTCAAGGACAACATGGACGTGCAGCTCATGGTCTTCAACAACCAGGCGATCGCCGTGACGCCGCCGAACCACGTCATCCTGAAGGTCGAGTACTGCGAGCCGGGCGCCCGCGGCAATACGGCCACGAACGTGACCAAGCCCTGCAAGCTAGAAACTGGGGCGGAGATCCTGGCCCCGGCGTTTATCAACATCGGCGATTTCCTGCGGATCGACACGCGGACCGGGGAATATATCGAGCGTGCCAAGGATCCGAACGCTTGAGCGAATAGCTGTTAACCGCGGCTTCGCGGATATGAATAAGGCCGCAAAAAGGCACAAAAGGCGCAAAAAGTCTAGGAAGAAGATGAGATAAACTTCTTATACTCCTTTTTGCGTCCTTTGTGCCTTTTTGCGGCCATTCTTAGCCTTCAAATTCGGGGACACCCTTCATGGAAGCCCTTGGCGCCGGTTTGATTCTCGCGCTGGTTTTCGGCGGCATCGTTCTCGTTTTGTTCATGTACGGCGTCGGCGTGTACAACACGCTGGTGCGGCTGCGGAACCGGCTGGAGAACGCCTTCTCGCAGATCGAGGTGCAGCTCAAGCGGCGGTACGACCTGATTCCCAATCTGGTCGAGACCGTCAAAGGCTACATGAAGCATGAGCGCGAGACGCTCGAAGCGGTAATCTCGGCGCGCAATCAGGCCGTCGGCGGCTTGCAGGCGGCGGCGGCTCGCCCGGGAGACCCCAGCGCCATGCACCAACTGGCCGGCGCCGAGGCGGCGCTGGGCGGAGCACTCGGCCGGCTGTTCGCGCTATCTGAGGCCTATCCCGATCTCAAGGCCAATCAGAACATGGCCCAGCTCACTGAGGAGCTGACAGCAACGGAAAACAAGGTCGCCTTCGCCCGACAGGCGTACAACGACTCGGTGATGCAGTACAACACCTACCGCCAGTCGTTCCCGCCGGTGTTCTTCGCGAATATGTTCGGCCACAGCGAGGACGCCGAGCTGCTGGAATTCGCCGACCGCGAAAGAATCGCCGAGGCGCCGAAGGTGGCGTTCTGAAGGTCGAGAGTCGAGGGTCTAGAGTCGAGAGCCAGATTCTCGTTCCTGTCCTTCTGGCTCTCGACTCTCGACCCTTGACCCTCGACTCTTCCCATGGCCACCGACTTCTTTGAACGCCAGGACGCCGCCCGGCGAAGCACCAAGTGGCTCGTCGGCATGTTCCTGCTCGGCGTGGTCGGCATCGTCGGCGCGACGATGGCGGTCGGCGTGGTGGCGATCGAGGCGGCTCAGGATTCATCGCTCTATGCCGACGGCGCCGGTTCCATGTTCGGGGTCTCGGAGGAGGCCGTCGCGGGCTCGGTAATGGCAGGCCTTGCTTCGCTGGCGCTAATTACCGGCGGCAGCCTGTTCAAGGTCGCGCAGCTTAACGGCGGCGGTAATGTGGTGGCCGAGAACCTCGGCGGGCGGCGTGTGTTCCCGGATACGACGGACCTGGCCGAGCGGCGGCTGCTGAACGTCGTTGAGGAAATGGCGCTAGCCTCCGGCGTGCCGGCGCCGCCGGTGTTTCTGCTCAGCGAGGAGGCAGGCATCAACGCCTTCGCCGCGGGGTATTCGCCGAGCGACGCGGTGGTAGCCGTCACGCGCGGGACTGCCGAGCGGCTCTCGCGCGAGGAGCTACAAGGGGTCGTCGCCCACGAGTTCAGCCACATTCTCAACGGCGACATGCGGCTGAACATCCGGCTGATTGGCGTGCTGCACGGCCTGTTGCTGATCGGACTCATCGGACGCATCCTGCTGCGGCTCGCCTCGGGCTCCCGGCACAGTTCGCGGCGAAATCGTGATGGCAATAACGGCGCGGCGTACTTTGCACTCGTCGGCCTGGCTCTGATGATCCTTGGCTATCTCGGCACGCTCATTGGGAACCTGATTAAGGCGGCCGTCTCTCGCCAGCGCGAGTACCTCGCCGATGCGTCGGCCGTGCAGTTCACGCGAAACCCGGGTGGACTGGCGGGGGCGCTGAAGCGCATCGGAGCGGCGGTCGTCGGCTCGCGGCTCAAGGCGCCCAACGCGGCCGAGGCGAGCCATATGTTTTTCGCTCAGGGCGTGTGGGAAGGGTTTACCGCGCTAACCGCCACGCATCCGCCGCTCGATGATCGGATTCGCCGGCTACAGCCTGACTGGGATGGCACGTATCCCGCAGAGAAGTTAAGCGCGACGGAGTTTGCAGGCGGCGGCCGCCTCGCCGGCCTAGTTGGCGAGGCCGCTGGTTCTCATCAGGCCGCTGAGGTTGTCGCGGCGTCGATC
>DASVCM010000285.1:0-9445 GCA_036381635.1 Lacipirellula sp. | reverse complement strand
GAACCTCACACACCAGGGCCGCCTCTACGGCACACCTTCGGCCGAGCTGTCATCACGCAGGGCCGAACTCCTCGCCGCCGTAGGTTTGAGCGATCGCGCCGGCGACCGGGTCGAAACCCTTTCCGGCGGCATGCGGCGTCGCGTCGAGCTGGCCAAAAGCATGCTCCACCGCCCCCGGCTGCTGCTGCTCGACGAGCCGAGCACCGGCCTCGATCCCGGCGCGCGCAGCGACCTGTGGCAATACCTTCGCCAGCTTCGCGAGCGCGACGGAACGACGATCGTTCTCACGACGCATCTGCTGGACGAAGCGGATCACGCCGACCGCATCGCCATCATGCATGAGGGTCGCCTCGCTGCCCTGGGCCGGCCAGATACGCTGCGCGCTGAAGTTGGCGGCGACGCCATCACGATCCAAACCGAACGCCCGGCGGAGCTCTCCGCCGCCATTGAGGAGCGTTTCGCCTGCGACTCGCAAGTCCTCGACGGCGCCGTTCGCCTCGAGCAGCAAGCCGGTCATCAGTGGATCCCGCGCCTGGTCGAAGCGTTCCCCTCCGAGATCCAAACCATCACTCTCGGTAAGCCCACTCTCGAAGACGTCTTCATCGCCCGCACCGGCCACCGCTTCTTTGGAAATGACGAATTACCGAATGACGAATGACAAATGAATTGCCCCGGGCCTCTTTCATTCGTCATTCGTCATTCGTCATTACGAAATTCGTCATGTCCACCTCAACTGCCGAATCCTCTCCCTCAACTGCCTGGCCCGCCGTCTTCACGCTCGCCCAGCGCGAGCTCGTGCGCTTCTTCCGCCAACGCAACCGCGTGTTCGGCGCCCTCGGCCAGCCGATTATCTTCTGGCTCTTATTCAGCGAAGGCCTCCGCGACAACCAGCTCGGCTACGCCCACTTCTTCCCGGGCACGCTGGTGATGATCCTGCTATTCACCGCAATCTTCGCCACGATCTCGATCATCGAGGACCGCAACGAGGGTTTCCTGCAATCAGTGCTCGTGTCGCCGGCGCCGCGGTGGGCGATGGTCCTGGGTAAGGTCCTCGGCGGCGCTGCGATCGCCATGATCCAGGGCCTCATCTTCCTCGCTCTCGGCGCGGTCACCCTCCGCTTCGCGTCTTCGCGACTCGACATCGCAATGGCCATCCTGCTCATGGCCGTCATTGCGATCGCGCTGACCGCCCTCGGCTTCACCATCGCCTGGCGAATGGAGTCGACCCACGGCTTCCACGCCATCATGAGCGTCTTCCTGCTTCCCATGTGGCTGCTGTCCGGCGCCTTCTTCCCCGCCGGCGGCAGCGGCGCCCTCGCGTGGGTCATCCGCCTGAATCCCCTCACCTACGGCGTCGCCGGCCTACGCCACTACCTGCGGTTTACCACGGAAGCGATTCTGAGCGTCCCCGCCCCCGGCGCCCCCGTCGACGCACTTCCCGACCTCTCCCTATGCTGGATAATAAGTATTGCCTTCGCCCTCCTAATGCTCCTGGCCGCCTGGCGAATCGCCGCCACCCGCACGGCCGCAGATTTGAAATGAGTCGCCAGGGGACAGTGGCCAGTCGCCAGTAAATGCACCGGCCCCTGTCCCCTGGTCCTTGGCCCCTACCCGCTCCCATGAATAACTCCACCCTCCCATACTGGCTCACATTCGCCGTTCTCCTCGCCGGCCTGTACGGCGGCTTCAAGTGGTACCAGGTCGAACGCGCCCAGAGCGCCGGCGGCGTCGAGCTGAGTGAGATCAGCCTTCCGCCGCTCGAGGAGTTCGAGCTCACCACCAGCGACGGCAAGCCGTTCCGCTCCGCGGACATGAAGGGCAAAGTCTGGGTCGCCACCTTCTTCTTCTCCACCTGCACCGGTAGTTGCTCGCGGTTGAACAGCAACATCAAGCATCTCTCCAGCTTGCCGGAGACCGAGGGCGTCACCTGGGTCAGCATCACGGTCGATCCCCAGACCGACACGGAAGCAGCCCTCGCCAGGTACGCCAAGCGATTCAACGCCGACCCCCAGCGGTGGATCTTCTGCCGCCATGACGATTTCGAGTACATCAAGCGGCTCGCCGACGACGTGCTTCACGTCGGCGCCACCTACAAGGGGCACGCCGACCACGCAGTGATCGTCGACAAGCACGGCAAGATCGTTGGCATGTTCAACGCCACCAGCACCAGCCAGTCGAAGCGCGGCGTCGAGACGCTCAAAAAATGCCTCGCCGAAAAGTACGAGCCACGCGAGCCCGCTTCAGCGGGCGGGAATGCGGTTGCGAGAGCGGAGGCCGCTTAGTCCTGTGAAGCTCGCTCACCTCCTGCTCGCCGCGGGCGCCCACCCGCTGGTCCACCTGAACGCCGCCCTCAACACGCTTGCCACCCTCCTGCTGCTGGTGGGCCTGTGGCGAATCCGCCAGCGCCGCGAGTCCGCCCACGGCCGCACGATGCTCGCCGCCCTGGCCGTCTCGGCCGCGTTTCTCGTGAGCTATCTGATCTACCACGCCATCGCTGGCAGCGTCCGCTTCACTCACGCCGGCTCCGTCCGCTACTTCTACTACGCCGTGTTGCTGTCGCACGTGCTGCTGGCGTTCACGGTGCCGTTTCTAGCAATCGCCGCAGGCGTCTTCGGCGCCCGCGCGCTGGGGTGGGGCAGGGCGGCCCAACTTCCCGAAGATGCCCGCCTCCGCTCGCGGCTTGCACACATTCGCATCGTCCGCTGGGCCTTCCCGATCTGGCTCTACGTCTCGATCACCGGCGTGATTGTCTACGCCATGCTGTATCATCTCTGGCCGTCGGCCGATATATACCCTACACTGACAGCACCCTGAGCCCTGCCGCCGTGGGGCCGCCGAACCCTGTCACTCCAAGGTCTTCCGAGGAGTCCGGTTTGTGTACCGAATGAACCGTTTGCAAAGCCGCCGCTGGACTCGCATCGCGATTACCCTCGCGGCCGTCGTCATCGCAGTCGCCCTCGCCGATGCCGCCTCCGCCTGCCCGACCTGCAAGGACAGCGTCGCCCAGAACGATCCGCAACTTCAGCGGATGGCCGCCGGCTACTACTACAGCATCCTGTTCATGCTCTCGATGCCGTTTCTGATCGTCTCCACCCTCGGCACCTGCGCGTACCGGCTATTCAAGAAAGCCGAATCCGACCGCGCCGCCGTTAGCGGAAAAGTAGCCGCGGGCTAACAGCCCGCCGGAACATCACGAAACGCTCCTCCCACTTCGCTCTATCCGCTCCGCAGTTTCGCGTCCCGCCGCGCTTCCTCGTCATTGGGATAAGGATCCCAGCGTTCATCGAACGCAATCCACAGCGACCGCGCATACCGAAAGAACCAGAGCGGAAACACGACGATCAGCGCCGTCAACGTCGCCAAGAGCGGCGTCCCGCGCAGCGTGCCGCTGAAATCCAGGATGAAATACCCCGCCATCATCAGCGCGGCCGTTAGCCCGTAGTTCATGTAGATCGAGCCGAGCAGATAACCGGGCGCCCGTTCGAACAGCCTGCCGCACTCTGAGCAGCGCTCGTTCATCGTGAACCAGCCGCGAAAGATTCTCCCCTGCCCGCACTTCGGGCACTTCAGCCGCAGCCCGCGCCATAACACCTCCAGGGCGCTACGCCGGCGCGGCTGGCTCACATTTGCTTCAGGATTTTCCGGTTCAGTGATCATCGCAGTAATCGATGCGGGCGTCGCCCTTGCGGTTAATCGCAGCCCCTCGTCAGGGGAATCGCGATGATGGCGATTATCGGGGTCGCAAGACGGCGCCGACAACCTGGCTCAGCCCCGCGGCCTGGCGGCCGAAGCCGAGACTTTAGCCGCGCCTTCGCCGGGACCTCTAACCTGCACAGCCCGCATGATCGGACCCTCCCAGGCCGCACAACGCAATGGAGAAAACTTTGCGCTAATGTGCAAGCCCCAAGTTTGACTCGGCGCCCTGGCAGCGTAGGTTTTGGCATTGAGGAGTTCATTGGGCGGGGCTCGACGCGGACGGTGCGTCCGCTACAGCCCTGAAAATACTCGCCGCGCGGCGTTGTCGCGCGAGGCGAATGCGAGGCCGTTAGACAGACTGGGCAGAGTCGATGTTCGTGTTCGGCGCCTTACTAACGAGAGTCATCATCGACGTCAGCCTGGCGTTCGTGGCGTTCTTCGTCGGCTTTTTCACGGCGCTGCTTTACGCTCGACACACCAGCGGCGGCAGCCGCAAGACGCCCCCGCCGCAGCCGGCGCCGGTCATTGTCAACAAGCAAGCCGCCGCGCAGGCCGAAGCGGCCGCCAACGAGGCCGCCCGCGCCGCCATGGCCGCCCAGCAGTTGCGCGACTTGGCCGCCAACATGGCGTCCGACGTCGGCGCCCATAACGAATTGGTCGAGGGAATTGCCGACCAGCTCGGCGCCCTGACCGCCGGCGACTCCAATAACTCCGTCGTCATGGAAGCGGTGGCCAAGATGCTCGAGGCGAACAAGAAGCTCGCCGAGCGGCTCGAAGACGCCGAGACCAAGATCCAGACCCAAGCCGAAGAGATCCGCACCCAGCAGTCCGAGGCCCGCACCGACGCGCTCACCAAGCTGGCCAACCGCCGCGCCTTCGACCAGTTCCTGGCCGAGTGCGTCGAGCAGTTCCACAAAGAGAGCAAGCCGGTGTCGCTGATCATGCTGGACGTCGACCACTTCAAGCAGTTCAACGACACCCACGGCCATCCGGCGGGCGACGAGGTGCTCCGCACCGTGGGCCGCACGCTGACCCGCTCCGTCAAGTCGGGCGACCTCGCTTGCCGCTATGGCGGCGAGGAGTTTGCCGTCGTCCTGGTGAACACCGCCGCCGCCGACGCGCAGGTGGCCGCCGATCGCATTCGCAAGGCGATCGAGGCGATGCCGGTCCACTTCGAGGGCAACACCCTCCGCGTTACCGCCAGCGTCGGCATGGCCGAATGCATGGCGGACGAGGACACGGCGCACCTCATTCGCCGGGCGGACGAGTCGGTTTACACATCCAAAAAGTCGGGCCGCAACTGCGCCCACTGGCACAACGGCGAAGAGTTTTTCCGTATTAACATTGCCAAGATCGATGACGCCTCGGCCCAGCGCTCGGCGCCGACCTTGCCGCAGATGGCCGCCGACGTCGCCAAGCTGCCGGGCCGCGCCGCCTTCGCCGACGAGCTCAAACGGCGGATCGCCGAAAGCCATCGCTTTGGCTTCCCGCTGACGCTCTTGCATTTCCGCGTGAAGGACTTCAAGAAGCTCGAGCACACCTACGGCAACGCCATTGGGGCCCTGCTAATCGACTCGCTGGCGTCGTTCATCCAGTCGACGCTTCGCGACATGGACCTGCTTGGCAAGCTCGAAAATGGCGAGCTGATCGTCATGCTCCCCGGCAGCACCGACAGCGCGTCCAAAATCGTCGGCCAGCGGGTGAAGACCTCCATCTCGCTCTGCCCGATTCCGCTGGGCGACCACCAGGTCCGGCTCGACCTGGACATGGGCGTATCGACCGTCCAGCCCGATGAGGACGCGGCCTCCGCGATGGCCAGCGCCCGCGACGCGATGGAAGCGGCCGCGGCCGCCGAAGCCGCCGCCGCCCACGAGCTGCAGCACGCCGAAGCCGCCGCGGTGGAAGCCTAAATAGCCGGGCCATCCTGGCCCGGTGATCTTGTCGGCATGGTATGATCGCGCCAGTTTCTTCCCAGACTGAGCCGATATGACTGAACGCCGCACTGCAGAACCGCCGCGCGCTCCGATCGGTCCGTCGCCTGCCGCAGCCGTGCGGCCTGCACAATCACGGATGCCGCTCCGCTATAGTATGAGGTCGATGCTGGTCGTGGTGACCGTCGTCGCCGTGCTTGCCGCGCTATTTCCGTACAGGGGGTTCCGGGCGACGTTCTTTATCGCGGGCCTGATCGCATTGCTGTTCGTCGGGCCGGTGTGCCTGGGTACGCTGGCGCTCTACTGCCGGGGATACAAGCAAACATTCTTCGGCGGCGCCTTCGCCGGGTCGCTTTCGACCTTCTATCTCAGCAGCACGATGTCGCCATTTACCTCCAACCTGGGCGGGCTGCTGATGCTCTGCATTATCGGGGCCGCTGCAGCGGGTGCGTGCGCCTGCGCGGCTGTTGCCACCCGCCGCTTCATTGAGCGCCGCGGCTGGAACGCGCCGTAGCAGGGCGGAACCTCCGCGTAGCTGGCGTCACTCAAGGATCTCCGCGCTGCCCGCGAACCAGGGCCGTCCGCCAACGTATTGCTACAGCGTGCCTACGGCCGTAAATCTCGGCCGCAACGGAAAATCCCGCCATCTGCCCGATGGCCCTTGCCCAGCCGTTGGACACGCGTATCATTTCTTCTTCGGCACAAATCCAGCCCTCTCAACTGAGAACGCGATTCGGCCGATAACTGGCAACTCAGCGGGATTTCGAATTCCTTTCGATTCCCCCTTTGACAGCCAGCCGGGAATCTCTAAAATCGAGGATTCCCACCCAAACGGCGGGACAAGCTGGTAACAGCCTGTCCAGTCGGGTAAGTGGTAAAGCGAAAAGGGTCTAGAGGGCCCCAGTCGCTTGCGGCTTAGCGGCCGTTAGCCGACTGAGTGATCTTTGACAATTTGGTGTTTTTTCGAGCAAGAGTGGCATCTGATTACCACTAAGTGCCTTCGGAAGCGCAAGCTCCCCGAAGCACTGCCGTGGAAATCCTTTGTCCTTAGATTCGAGATCAAGCGTTACTCAAGAACGATTGGCTCCACTGAGCCGGAAGCGTAAGCGACCGGAGCGGCGGGGCGAATCAGTTCTTTGTAGCAACATTTGTCACACGCGAGAGCGTTCGATAAATGTGGCCAAGCTACAAAGGGCGCATGGGGGATGTCTTGGCATCAGGAGGCGATGAAGGGCGTGGAAGTCTGCGAAAAGCTCGGGGGAGTTGACAAACAAATGATGATCCCGAGATACCCGAATTAGTCCGCCATGAATTCATAGTGGCGGATGGCTAACCCAGGGAACTGAAACATCTCAGTACCTGGTGGAAGAGAAAGAAAAATCGATTTCGTCAGTAGCGGCGAGCGAAAGCGAAACAGCCCAAACCGCGGGGGTTTCCCCTGCGGGGTTGTAGGGCTCCTCACATGAGAGTCACAAAATTGCCGACTAGCAGAACGACTTGGAAAGGTCGACCACAGAGGGTGACAGTCCCGTAAGCGACAGACGTGCAATCTCTCGAGGAGTACCTGAGTAGGTCGGGCCACGTGGAATCCCGACTGAATCTACGGGGACCATCCCGTAAGGCTAAATACTCCCTGATGACCGATAGTGAACTCAGTATGGCGACTGAAAGATGAGAAGAACCCCTGCTAGGGGAGGAATGTGAACCTGAAACCATGCGCTTACAAGCGGTCGGAGCCCTATGCCCGCAAGGGAATGGGTGACGGCGTGCCTTTTGCATAATGATCCGGCGAGTTACCGTCAGCGGCTCGGTTAAGGCCTTCCGGGCCGAAGCCTCAGGGAAACCGAGTCTGAATAGGGCGATCCATTGGTCGCTGGCGGTAGGCGCGAAACCACGTGATCTACCCATGAGCAGGTTGAAGCGCAGGTTATACTGCGTGGAGGACCGAACCCACTTGGGTTGAAAACCGAGGGGATGACTTGTGGGGAGGAGTGAAAGTCTAATCAAACGTGGAGATATCTCGTTCTCTCCGAAATAGCTTTAGGGCTAGCCTTGAGCCACTACGTCGTGGGGGTAGAGATACTGATTTGGTTTGGGGCCCTTCCCAGGGTACCCTGCTGAGCCAAACTCCGAATACCATTGCGACTATCTCAGGAGTCAGTCCGCGAGGGATAAGCTTCGCGGTCGAGAGGGAAACAACCCAGATTACCTGCTAAGGTCCCGAAGTCATGCTCAGTCACTAAGGAAGTAGAATTGCCGTGACAGCCAGGATGTTGGCTTAGAAGCAGCCACCATTTAAAAAGTGCGTAACAGCTTACTGGTCAAGCAATTCTGCGCCGATAATGAACGGGAGTAAGCATGACGCCGAAGCAGTAAGTTTGCCTTCGGGCAAGCGGTAGGAGAGCGCTGTACGTCAGATACAAGCGGTACCGTAAGGAGCCGTGTCGGGGCGTACAGGTGATTATGCCGGAATGAGTAACGATAAGGCAGGTGAGAATCCTGCCCGCCGAAAGCCTAAGGTTTCCTGGGGAAGGTAAATCCGCCCAGGGTTAGCCGGTGCCTTAGTCGAGGCCGAAAGGCGTAGACGATGGACAGCAGGTCAACATTCCTGCGCCAGCTATGTGGACCGATGGAGGGACAACGCCCGAATGGTGAGCGGTACGATTAGAAATGTCCGTCACCCTCGACGAGCCGCCCGGTAGGAAAATCCGCCGGGGTAACGCAAGTCGTGGGTGCGAGCGCGTTTATGTTCGCGAAGTCATCGGCAGGGCGTTCAAGAAAAGCTCCTAAGGGTTGAAGCATAGTTGACCGTACTAAAACTGACACAGGTAGGCGAGACGAGTAGTCTAAGGCGCTCGGGAGAATAGTGCTTAAGGAACTCTGCAAAATGGCCCCGTAAGTTCGCGATAAGGGGTGCCCTGGATGGTTCACGCTGTCCGGGGCCACAGTAAATCGATTCCTCCGACTGTTTATCAAAAACACAGGTCTCTGCTAACTCGCAAGAGGATGTATAGAGACTGACGCCTGCCCGGTGTCGGTAGGTTAAGGGAGCCGGTTAGTTCTTTTAGGACGAAGCTGGCGACCGAAGCCCCGATAAACGGCGGCCGTAACTATGACGGTCCTAAGGTAGCGAAGTTCCTTGTCGGGTAAGTTCCGACGTGCATGAAAGGCGTAACGAGAGGAAGACTGTCTCAAGCACTAACCCGGTGAAATTGTAGTCGTGGTGAAGATGCCACGTTCCCGCAGCTAGACGGAAAGACCCCGTGAACCTTGACTGTAGGCTGATATTGGGCTCGTGTTGCAACTGTGTAGGATAGGTGGGAGGCTTTGAACCCCGGGCGCCAGCTCGGGGGGAGCCATTGGTGAAATACCACCCTTTTGTTGCATAAGTTCTAACGCTGATTCCTGTGAATCCAGGCAGCGGACAGTGTCAGTTGGGCAGTTTGACTGGGGCGGTCTCCTCCTAAAGAGTAACGGAGGAGCCCAATAGGCGACCTCAGCCTGGTTGGCAATCAGGCAGCGAGCGTAAAGGTAGAAGGTTGCTAAACTGCGAGACCCATGAGTCGAGCAGATGTGAAAGCAGGGCTTAGTGATCCGGTAGTCCCGTATGGAAGGGCTATCGCTCAACAGATAAAAGGTACTCCGGGGATAACAGGCTTATCGCTCCCGAGCGTCCATAGCGGCGGAGCGGTTTGGCACCTCGATGTCGGCTCATCACATCCTGGGGGTGGAGAAGCTCCCAAGGGTTTGGCTGTTCGCCAATGAAAGTGGTACGTGAGCTGGGTTCAGACCGTCGTGAGACAGGTCGGTCCCTATCT
>DASVCM010000284.1:0-4462 GCA_036381635.1 Lacipirellula sp. | reverse complement strand
CACGCCCTGGCTCCACAGCTCGAATTCAGGATGCTGGGCCTTATAAACCTTCGCGCCTGTCCCGCCGTGCTCGTAGTCGTAGAACTCCGAGCCGTCGGGGAACTTGTGCTCGTCCCAAAAGGCTTCAATCTGCTCGACCTTCAGCCCCTTGTCCCATGGGAAGAGGAGCGTCTCCTTCGACCCGCAGTAGTACTCGACATGGCACTGCCCGCAGACGAACGACCGCATCTCCTGGCGGCTCGCATCGACGTTCGGATCATACGGCCGCTCTCGCTTTCCCTGCCGCCAGCGCTCCACGCTTGGCAAATGCGGAACCGGATCGTCGCTCTGGGCGAGCGCCGCGATGCCCAGCACGAAACCGGGGCGCGTCACGCGGACCTGCATGGTTTCTGGATCGTGGCAGTCGAGGCAGCCGACCGGGTGGGCTTCGCCGACGTTGTGAACATCACCCTTGGGCTGCTCGTCCGCAGCAGGTTCCTCCTCCGCTTGATCCTTATTCTCCTTCGGTTCGCCCTTGGACTCGGCGTTCGCCGGCGTTTCAATTTGCATCGACGAGCCGCCGGGAAAGAGCGGCTCGTTTTCATCGGGCGTCCCGTCGGGAGTCTTCATCAGCTCGGCGCGGGCTGCCGCATAGTCCATCGCAGCCGCCAGCTTGAAACCCTCCATCACCGCCGGCCAGTTGAACTCGGCGGCCAGCGCTTCGGCGTCCGCCGGCTTGCCTTGCGCCTCGAGACCGAGTCGGCGGTACATCGGCGCGATCGAAGCATGGCAATGCAGGCAGGCGCCGCTCTGAGGCCGCTTCGTTACCCGCTCGGTCACCTCCTGATCAAACAGCATGTACGCGTGTCCGCGCGCTTCGCGGTAGTCGAGACTGAAGGCGTAACCGGCGTACAACCGCCGCAGCCACGGCTGTTCCTCGAGCTTGCTGACGGTCATCCCCTCCGAGCCGCCATACTGGCTTTCCACGCTGTCTACCGTGCGGCGATACGTATCGAATTGCGAAGGCCAGTTGGCTCGCCATGGAAACGGGTCGGAGCTGACTTCATTCACTTCGACCACCCGCACAAACGGCGTGCGGGCCTCTTGTTTGTGCTCGAAGATCGTGACCAACAGCGCCGTTACGCCGAACGTGACCAGGGCAACGAGCAGGAGCAGCCCCGCCCAGAGCAGCGTCCGCCGCCGCGGCTGGGGAGTTTGGGCCGCCGAGGGGTCAGCTTGAGACATTCGTTGATCCTCGAGTTAAACCAAACCCACCTGGGAGGGCGAGGCCGAGCGCCGAGCCGCGTCATGGCTTCAGCGCATGCCCCACATCGCTATGGCAATGGATGCACGCCAACATCTCGCCCGTCTCCTCGTTCGGCAGCATCTGATGCACGGTGTCCTGGTGACAGTAAATGCAGGCGCCCTGCGTCACTCGGCGGTTCCGCTCCTTAATTTGTATCGGTTCGTGAAAGTTGTCGAGCGTGAATGCCAGGGAGTGGAAGAAGCCGTTATCTCCCTTGGTCACCCACTTGCCGACAGGATGATGGGGCAGGTGACAATCATTGCAGACGGCTACGTGACGATGGCTGGAATTCTGCCACGAGTCGTAGTGCCCTTGCATCACGTGGCAGTTGATGCACATCTTCGGGTCGCTGCTCAGGTAACTGAACCCTTTGCCGTAACCAAAGGTGAACGCGCCGACGCCGAGCAAGATGCCGAGCATCACGGCCAGCGCGACGAATAGCATCGTCGTGCGGCGAACGCCGGACGGCGCTGCGGGCGTCTCGGTGGTGTGCGCCGTCCCGTCAGGCACTCGTGTTCTCCAATCACCGATGCCGTCCGACCGAATCGGACGCATCAATCGCGATCAGTCGGCTTGCGTCCAGGGAGGCCAAAACGCCTCTTGGTCGCTCAAAAGCGTTAGGGATTTCCGGCGATTCTGACCGTAGGACGCGCCGTGTCAAGACTCTCCTCGCAGCATTGTGCATCCCGCCGTGTGCCTGAGCGGCGATTGGGAACGCGACGATGGCCGGCTGACCAGCATCCGCTAGGCGCCTTCCGAAGCGACAAGCTCAAGCCGTTTGACGTTTGGCAGGAACGCCGCGTCGTAAACTTCGCGCCCGCCGCGGACGAACTCCAGCGAGCCGGTCGTTCGACCCGTCGCAGGATCAACCAGCCACAAGCCGGAGCGCATCCGTGGGAAGCGCTGGCGCACCGGCGGGGCGTCGAGAATGTGCTTCTTACGAATGCGAGAAAGGCCGACGATCGCCCGCCCGGCGGCGAAGGTCAGGCCGCGGGTGAACCCCGGCAGGACGGCGGCTTCGTTCCATTCGGCGGCTGTTCCCGGGAGCCGGCACAGGGCGCCCCGGCCGGAGTCGCAGAACCACCACCCACCCTCGTGCCATCGCGGCGAATGGGGCATGCACAGCCCTCGGGCCGCGATCGCGTTGCGGCGCACATCGATCAGCACGCCGCTCTGCAATCGGTCTGAGTCACGCCATGCGGCGGGCGCGCCGCGCTCGCAAAAGGCGGTCGCCATCGCCACGCGGCCTGCGCGGATGCCAACGCCATTCAGGTGACAGCAATCCTTTCGCTGGATGCCGTCGACAAACCATGGCTGCCAGGACCGGAGGAAGCTTACCCGTTCGCTGGGGCGGGCGATACAGTTGAACCGCGTGTTTACAAAGACGAGGCCGCGACGATCGAAGGCCAGGTCATGCGTGTCCACCTTGCCCGTAAAATGAACGGCCTCCCGACAAAACGCGATCCGGTTAGAGGAAAAAAGAAATTCTCCGACTCCCTCCCCCTTGTGGGGAGGGCTGGGGAGGGGGGCGACGCGAGTACCAGCTTCCTCGCCCCTCCCTAGCCCTCCCCATCGAGGGGAGGGTACCGGAGGAATCTCATGAGAAGTCCCGTGCTCATTCGCCAATCGATACACGCAGATGTGCTGCTGGGAAGCAATGGCAAGCCTCCCGCCTGCATAGGCGAGCCCCATCGGCCGCGGAAAGCGCCAGAAGCTTGTCGCCAACTCGCCGCCGGTCGCACTGAACAGCGCGAGCTTGCCAGAGTTGTACGTGGTCGCCGCGAGCGTGCCGGCGCTCTGCTCGAGCCAGTCGACAAAATCGCCGCGCACCCGAATCTCGATCGGCTTGGCCCGCACTACTTCCGGCGGCGGCATGCGGCTGCGATTAACGTTGTCCATCGGCCGTCAGTCTACGGGAGGGCGACTTCACTACGCCAAAATCTCCGTCAGCACCTTCGCCGGCAACAGGCCTGTCAGCTTCTGGTTCAGCCCCTGGAACGGGAATACCAGCTTCTCGTGGTCCATCCCCAAGAGCCGCAGGATGGTCGCGTTGAGGTCGCGGAACTCGACGGCGTTCTCCACCGGGGCGTAACCAATTTCGTCGGTCCTGCCGTAGCTAATCCCCGGCCGCACGCCCCCGCCGACCATCCACAGCGTAAACGCGTGCGGGTGATGGTCGCGACCGATGAACGGCATCTCCCGGCCGCCACGGTTCTCGCGCATCGGCGTGCGGCCGAATTCGCCCGACCAAATCACGAGCGTTTCGTCCAACAGGCCGCGCTGCTCCAAATCTACTAGCAGCGCAGTCATCGGCTGGTCCACCTCCCGGCACTTCGTGACGAAGCCGTCATTGAGGTCCGTCACGCCGTTGGTGCCGTGCGAGTCCCAACCCCAATCGAACAGTTGCACGAACCGCACGCCGCGCTCCACCAGCCGCCGGGCGAGCAGGCAATTGTTGGCGAAGCTCTCCTGGCCCGGCTCGGTGGCGTACAGGTCGTGAATATGCTGCGGCTCCTGGCTCAGGTCCATGGCGTCGCTCGCCGACGCCTGCATGCGATAGGCCAACTCGTACTGGGCGATTCGCGTGAGCGTCTCGGGATCGCCCGTCGTCTCGTACACGCTGCGGTTGACGTCGGAGATGGTCTCAACAATGCGGCCGCGCAGCTCGCGATCGATGCCCGGCGGGTTCGAGAGATACAGCACCGGATCGCCGCTGGAACGGCACTGCACGCCCTGATACACCGACGGCAAAAAGGCTGATCCCCACACGCTCTTGCCGGCGTCGGGAAACTTGCCGCCGGAGAGCAGCACGACGAAGCCGGGCAGATTCTGATTCTCCGAGCCGAGGCCATACGTCGCCCACGCGCCCATCGAGGCGTAGCCCAAGTTTTGGTTGCCGGTGTGAGCGAGCAATTGCGCCGGGCCGTGATTGAACTGATCAGTCTGCATCGAGTGGATGAAGCAGACTTTGTCTACGACGCGGGCAAAGTGCGGAAGGCGATTCGACAGCCAGGCGCCCGATTCGCCATGCTGGGCGAACTTCGCCTGCGGGCCGAGCAGTTTCGGCACGCCGCGGATGAACGCGAACCGCTTGCCCTCGAGCAGCGAAGCCGGGCAATCTTTCCCGTCGAGCTTTGCCAGGTCGGGCTTGTACTGGAACAGATCGAGCTGGCTGGG
>DASVCM010000283.1:0-3223 GCA_036381635.1 Lacipirellula sp. | reverse complement strand
CGTCAGCATTGCCTACACGCCACGGGACGTCGAACGTCACCCGCGCGACCGCTATGCCCGAGTTGCGGTCGACCGCGTGACGCTGGTCGCCGACCGCGGCATCGAAGGAGATGCGAAGGCGAACGGCGGCAAGCGCCAATTGAACGTGATGTTTGCCGAGACGGTCGTGCGACTGGCTGGCGAGGGGCTTGCCACGAAACCGGGCGAGTTGGGCGAGCAGCTGGTTATCGCCGGCTTGAACGAGCTCACGCTCGGACCGGGCGCGCGAATCTGGATCGGCGCCTCGGCTGTCCTTGAGCTCGGCAAGCTTCGCACGCCCTGCGAGCGCTTCGCCCACATTCAGAACACGCCGATCGAGCAGGTCATCGGCCGCATCGGTTACATGGCCCGCGTCCTCGAAGGCGGCGAGATTGCCGTCGGGTCGCCGGTCGAAGTTGAGAAGGTTGCTTCTCCGGTCCCCTCCCCTTGATGGCGATACGAGCACGATCGCCGTTCGGACATTCTGTCGCACCAACGCCGCCGCTTTCAAGATTTATGCCGGGCGATTGCCGGCAGCGCGGGATGCAAAACGTCGTAAACGCAGGCGCCCGCCGGATCGCGCCGCACGCCAACTAGCGGTTCGTCCGGTCCACTGCCCCTTTGTAATCTGCTTGCGTCGCGGAATTGCTTGACATTGTGACGCATTAGTGATTCTCTGAACCGCTGCACTCGCTCCCTACCTGGCAAATCGACCCGCGCACTCCCGTTGGAGGACGGCCATGCAGAACCTTCAAGGAACCGTACTCGTCGTCGAAGACAACGACCTGGAGCGCCAGGCGCTGGTCACGCTGTTGCGCCTGGAAGGTTACGAGCCCTATGCCGCCGCCGACGCCGTCGGCGCCATGCAATTCATCGATGAAGAGATTGACGTCGTCCTCAGCGATCTCCGCATGCACGGGCAGACCGGCGTCGATCTGCTGCACCAGTGGAAGGCGCAGCGCCCGGCCACGCCGTTCATTTTCGTCACGGGCGTCTTCGAAATTGCTCAAGTCGTCGAAGCCGTGAAGCTCGGCGCCGAGGATTACATCACCAAGCCGTTCAATAACTCCGAGCTGCTGCAGCGCGTCGCCGATTGCATCGAGGCGGCCCACGGCCACGCCTATGAGGACATGAACGGCGACGTGCTGCGATTCGGAGCGCTCGGCGAACATAATGGCCATCTCGATATACCAGCCAATGCGACGATGGAAGAGATCGAGCGGATCGCGATTGAGAGCGCCTTGCAGCGCCATCGCGGGAACCGCACGCACGCGGCCGAGGCGCTCGGCATTTCGGTGCGTACGCTGCAACGGAAGCTGAAGGCCTGGGCGGCGGCGAGTTGAGGCGTTCCCACGAGCATGTCATCCTAAGCGGAGCATGCACCCTGAGCGGAGCGAAGGACCGGGCGTAGCGCTAGATTCTCCGCCCCGCTCAGAATGACGCGGTGAGCGGCTCGGCAGGAGCCTCGCCCTCCCCGGGTTGCGGCACGGCAACTGCACACTCGTGACGAACCGGTGGAATGCGCCGGCACGCTCACGGGGACTTGTCATGCCTGAGGGTCGCGACATCATTGTCATTGGCGGCTCCGCCGGCGCCTTGGAGGCCGTCGGCGGCATCCTGTCGAAGCTTCAGCATGATATCCCCGCCGCGGTGTTTATCGTTCTTCACAGCGGCCAGGGATCGCCCGGGTACCTGGCCACGATCTTCGAGCGGCAGACGCAGCTCGCCGTTCGCTATGCCGAAGATGGCGAGCCGATCGAGCTTGGCACGGTGTACGTCGCGCCGCCCGATCGGCACTTGCTCGTCAAGCCCGGCGAAGTACGGCTGGTGCGCGGACCGAAGGAGAACAACTTTCGTCCGGCGATCGATCCGCTGTTTCGCTCGGCCGCCCATACCTACGACGGCCGGGTGATCGGCGTCGTGCTTTCAGGTCTGCTTGACGACGGCGCGCACGGACTGTTTCAGATCAAGCAGCAGGGCGGCGTCACGATCGCTCAATCGCCCGACGAGGCGCCGCAGCCCAGCATGCCCCGGGCGGCGATCGAGCAGGTCGGCGTCGATTACGTACTGACGGCGCAGGAAATCGGCGCACTGCTGAACGATCTGTCGCGAAGCCAGTCGGATTCCGAACTGCGGCCGCGCGCCGAGCAGCGTGACGTCGCCGAAGGTCGCGCCGCGGGCCTGCGGATCCCCGGCGTCGATGCGCCCAGTTCGCCGTTCGCGTGCCCGCAGTGCGGCGGCGGCCTGTGGGAGGTTCAGGACGGGGGCCTGATCCGCTACCGTTGCCACGTCGGCCACGGGTTTACGGCCCAAACTCTTGAAACGCTCATCAACGACGAGCTGGAGCAAGCCCTCTGGACCAGTGTGCGACTGCTCGAGGAGCAGGCCGAGTTGCAAACGCGACTCGCCAACCGGTTGCAGACAAAAGGGAATGCACCGCTCCGCGATCGATTTGAATCGAACGCCGAAGACCGCAGCTACGCCGCCGATCTGATCCGCAAACTCCTCACCGGCAACGGCGTCGACGGTGACGCCACGACGAACCCCAACATTCGGCACGAGTACAACAAGTAAATAAACCGGCCACCTCGCCACACCGAGTCGCCGGCGGGAGACCTGGCGGGCGCCCATGTAGTCCTCTCGCTGCGCGAGATGAGACCTTCTCGCGGAGCGAGAAGGCTACACTCGCCGGGCCAGGATGGCCCGGCGATATATCATGGCGGCGGGGCTAGGTATTGGGTGCGCTCGCCGCAGCGGGGGCAATCTATTCTGAACGTGAAGCCCTCGCTTCGCCGGCGGTCGTCGACCGGCAGCTCGCCGTGAATGGCCTTGTCATCAACCTCGCGAGTGATGACGCGCGCGTCGGCGCCGCACTTTTCGCACAGCACCGTTTCCGGCAGTTTCATGGAGGGCTTTCGGTCAAAGGATGTTCCGCAGTTCAAGTTGTACAGCATCCATGGCGGGTTGCACCGGTCCGCAAGCGATTTCTTCGTGACGACAAGCCTCAGCCCCAAAGAGGCCTAGGCATGTAGCGGCGGGCGATAGCCCGCCGTTTGAGTCGCCCCTCCGCGCCAAAGGCCCGTGAGGGCCGTAGGCAATTTGCGGACATCTGCCTACGGCCCTCACGGGCCTTGATAATATTGAGCATTCGCTTAACGGCGGGCTCGCGCCCGCCGCTACACGCCTACCGCCCTTCGGGCGTTCG
>DASVCM010000282.1:0-18562 GCA_036381635.1 Lacipirellula sp. | reverse complement strand
TTCGCATCTTTGGCATTAATCGCCATTGGATGCCAGGAAAGCACGACCCGTGAAGATGTCGCCGACGCCAAGTCGGAAGTCATTGAACAGCAGAACGAGCTAGAGGAGGCGCAGGCCGAAGCCCAGGCGGATATCGCTGCTGAGGAAGATGATTTAGAGGCCGCCCGCGTCGAGGCAAACAAGCCCGTCCTCGAAGGCGACGACCAGGCCAATGCTCAGGACGATCTGCAGGCCGAGCAGCAGGATCTTGCCGAAGCGAAGGACGAGAAGCAGCAAACTGTGCAGGAAGAGCAGCAGGATGTAACCGAAGCTCAGCAGGAACTGCAACAAACGCAGCAGGAGATGCAGCAGACGCAAGCCCGCGATGCGTTCGCTCAGCAAGCTCAACAGCAAATCGCCCTGGCCGATCAGAAGATCGAGGAGCTGGAGCAGCAACAAGAGAATGCCGACGATGCCAAGTCGCAGCAGCTCGAGGATCAGATCGAGCGGATCAAGGCCCAGCGCGACCGCGTCGAGGACGAGCTGGACGAAATGAAGAGCGCCGAGATCGCCCAGTGGCAGGAGCACCAGCAGGGCGTGCAGACGGCCGTTCAGGAGCTGAACCGCATGCTGCAGGAAGTGCAGTGATCCATCATTAGGTTCAGAGACGAGGGATATCATCGAAGCCGGCGGCCGCCATGCGGCCGCCGGCTTTTTGCATTTAGCCCCCGGTCAATGACCGGGGGCCAAAGGGGGCTTTACTCTGGCCTCTAACCGACTTTTTCCGCGACGCGCGGACGGGCCGCGATGGCGCGAACTCGTTCGACGGCTTCGGCCAGCGTGGTGACGATCTCGCCGTCGTCGCCGCACAGCCGACGGCCCACATCCTCGGGGCACGCGCCGCACCAGTAGCCGACCACGATCGGCAGATCCGGATAACGGTCCCGAAGGCGGCGGCAAAGCAGCCGGCTGCTTCGGGGCGGCAGCGGCGGCAGAATGGAGATCAGCGCGATATCAATCTTTAGCGCTGCCACCGAATCGACCAACTCGCCCGTCAGCGACTCATTGCCGGCCAGCTCGATCTCCAGTCGCTCTGCCTCCAAAAGCTGCGCTAGCATCTGAGCGCTGATTTCATCAGCCTCGTCGCGAAGCGGCGCGCACAAGACGCGCACCTGAGGCTGACTCGTCGCAGCGGGCTCGGCCGGTTGCCGCGCGGCGGCGCCGCGAAGATCCGCCGCGGCCTCGCCGAGCTCGTCGACGAGCTCATGGGCCGTCTCTTCCACGGCCTCCTCCTGCTCCTCATGAAGCAGGCCGGCGTGACGATCTCGCTCGGCCAGCGCCAGCGCGGGTATCAAAAGCTGGTCATAGGTCTCGGTAAGTGACGACTCGCGTAGTTGTGCGAGCAACACCTTGCGGGCTTCGTCAACGTCGCCGGCCAGCAACCGCTGATAGACGCGCACCTCATCAGGCATGGGCGGCTGATCGCCCAGCAGGATCGACAAGAACTGCAGCGAGGGAATGTACTTCGCCGCGACGACAACGCACACGGTCAGCGGCATCGCCAGCACCAGTCCGATCGGCCCCCAGATCCAGGTCCAGAAAATCGCCGCGACGATGACGCCCACCCCGGAGACTCCGGTGCTGCGGCCATAAAGAAGCGGCTCGGCGACGTTGTTGACAATCAGCTCCAGGATCGTGAACCACGCGACGACCAGCATGGGCTGCGTCCACCCGGCGGAATCGGCGATGGACACAAACAGCGGCATGACGGCTGATAACCACGGCCCGATGTACGGCAGGAACCGCAAGGAGAAGCTCAGCACGCCCCACACCAGCGCGCTGGGGACTCCAATCGCCCACAAGCCCAGGCCGACGGCGATGCCGTAGCCGGCGTTTATGAGGAACTGCATCCGCAAGTATTTGCTCACCCGCTCGGTGACGTCCGTGAGGGCTTCGGTCGAGGCGTGCAAGTGGGTTGAGCCAAACAACTGCAGCAGGCGGTTTCGCTGGTCCTCGCGGCTAAGCAGGATAAAGATGACCAGCACCACCGCGATGCCGGCGGTTGTCAGCGGGGCCACTAACGGGCCCAACCAATCCATCATCTGCCGTAGCGGCGATACCGGAGTGCCGACAATCCGGACGTCGACGGGCTCCGGAGGACCGGCCTCGTCGCCCTGCTCTTCCTGCCGGAAGCCGCGGGTCCAGGACCAGAGCGTTTCGGAGTTCCAACTGGAATCGCCTGCCCGCAAAGGGTCCGCCGGACCGAGCCCGGCGTCGTCTTCCCCGGCGGGCGCCTCCGGAGCGTTCGAATCTGCGTCGTCCTCGGTTCGCCGGCCCTTGGCAGCACCTTCCTCGGATTGCGAGATCGCTTTATCAACCTCCTCGATTGTTTCTGTCAGTTCATCGAGAGCGCTTTTTTCGCCTGGCTGTGAACCGCTAGCTTCTTGCAGAGCGTTTACTTTGGCTACCAGGCCTCTCCTCCATGTCGGAAGATTATCGCTCAACTCCACAACTTGCAGCGACAGCCCCCATCCAAGCACGCCTAACAGAGCGAACGTTACCGTTACCACGGAGATGACCGACGCCACGCGTGGAAACTTCCAACGCTCGAGCTTGTTGGCGAGCGGCGTCAGCAGAAAGCTGATCAGGATCGCCAGCGCCAGCGGGAGCAGAATCTCCTTGGCCAAATGGAGCGCTGCGATGGCGACGACGAAGGCCGCCAGCGTCAGGAGGGGTGAAGAAGAGGAGCGCGCCCGGGCCATGCGGTACCTAACAGGGACGCCGTCCCCGCACTTCGAGCCGATTCTCGACTCGGCCAACGCCATCCACGCGCAGGGCATGCACCTGCGCCAACTGCTTTAAATGATAGCTGGGGACCGAGCCGCGGAGAATCACCCGGCCGTTATCGACGTCGCAGGCCACAAAGGTCAACGCAGCGTAGCCGGAGTTGACCAGAGCATCGAGGACGCGCTGCTGCAGACTATGTAAGCGGCGGGTAGGAGAGGCCGCTCGATGAGGCGCGTCACTGCGGAAATGCCGAAGCGGCGAGGCTTCATCACGGTGGCGGACTTCGTCTAGATGTTTCGGGCGGGCGGGCGAAATGGCTGTAGGCGGCATAGCGACGATGCAAAACCTTTGCGTGAACGGTTCCGTGGGCAAAAAGCCGACGGGCGAAGCGGCAAGCCGCCGATCAGTGCGGACACCAGAGCAATGATCGGCTGGCTTGCGCTAAAGGTTCGCCCGTCGGCGCTTCCGTGGCTCCTGCGAAGTGTGCGTAGTGGGCGACCGGCGACAAATCGCCGGAGAAAGATGTGCGATCCTGCCTAGCGCGGAGGCGCCAGTGGGCGCACCTATCCCCATCGCGGACACGTGCATTCTGTATGCCAAACCAACCGAGACCCGCCGAATTGGCATAGCTCAGCAGGTTTGCCTGAATTCCCACGATCACCGGCTGCAATGAGCCCTTTCGTGCGCAAATGACTGCCTGCAGTGTAGGGTCGCTGGGCGACCACGGTGGCTTAACCGCACACAAGCACTTTTCCGCGTTCCAGACAATGTCCCCTTGGAAACGCAGAACGCCCGCCTCCGGTGCGGTCCGGGGTCACCAGCGCCCGGACTGGCATGCCCACTTCACAGCAGCTTGCCCAGCCAATGACCGCTGACGCAAACCCATCGGAAAGTTGGCATGGCTGTTGCAACGTATGTGTGCACTCGGTCAATGCCGGGTTTGGCGAACGATGAGTTTCGCAACATCAAGACAATAAGGGATTAGGGCCATGGCACTGAATCAACAGACCCTCGAAGGAAACTGGAACGAGATCAAAGGCAAGCTCCACGAGCGATGGGGTCAGCTCACCCAGGACGACCTGCAGAAGGCGCGAGGCAATGTTGATCAGCTAGTCGGACTGATCCAGCGCAAGACCGGCGAGGCCCGCGAACGCGTTGAGCAATACCTCAATGAACTGACCGCTGGCAGCGGCAGCGGAGTCAGCCGGATGGCCGATGCGGTGCGCGGCTATGCCTCGTCAGCCGTGGAGTCGATGCGCGGGTACGGCTCGACCGCCGCGGGAAGCGCCGAAGAGGCCCGCGCCCGCGCTGCCGAGATGCTCCGCGGCGGTTACGCACAAACCGAACGAATGGTCCAGCAACGGCCGCTCGAATCCTTAGCGGTAGGTTTCGGCGCCGGATTGATCACAGGCGTAATCATCGGCTTGGTGATGCGCTCGAGTTCGCGGTACTAGGAAGACGAGGCGCGACAGGCCAGTCGCGCGTGGGCAACGAGGATGGTTTTTAAACGTTTCTATACGAGAAGAGGAGTTTCACCATGTTACAGCTAGCCTTAACTTTGCTGGTGCTGGCCCTGGTGGCCGCGCTGCTGGGCTTCGGCGGCATTGCCTCGGGCTTTGCTGAGATCGCCCAGATTCTGTTCTTCGTGTTCATCGTGCTGTTCTTGATCAGCGCGGTGGCAAGTGCTTTGCGTGGACGGCCGCCGGTTTAAGCGGCCACGAATCGCGGCTCCAGGCTTTTAGAGCCTGGAGCCGCTGACGTCAGCAGAATCGTCAAAACATCATCAAATGCTTTTTCGCGAGCCAGCATGAGCGACTCAGCCGAAGAGATCGTCCAGCGTATGCAAGAAGTCCGCCGAGGCGTGGGGGACGATGTTCGAGGCATCGTGGAAACGGCAAAGACGCTCACCGACTGGCGGTATCACGTTAAGCATCACCCCTGGCTTCTCGTCGGAGGCGCCGTAGCGCTTGGGTTCCTTGTCGCGCCGCGCAAGAAAAAGATTCCGGCAAGCGAGGCCCAGGAACTGGCCGCGCTCTTGAAAAAGTACAACGTGAGCGTCGCGGCGCCGGCCACGCCCAGCAAGAGCCTGTTCCAGACAGCTCTGGGCATGGCCGTCCCGTTTGCGATGCGTTCGATAGCGTCCGCTGCGCAGTCTCGATTTGCCGGCAATGGCGGACCGCTGGGCGCCATGTTCGGCGGCGAGCGGCCGCCTGAATCGGTCTACGAAGACTTCAACATTCCACGCTAGGAAGCGGCCATGCAGAATCGACTCCCTAAAGAGTTTACAGCGGCCGATCCCGCCGGCTTGCGGCCGGCCGGCGCGCCATATCCCGCCGAATTCGCCGGTCCGAAGCCGCCGCTGCGCGATCGAATCGTGGATGCGGCGGCAAATTCCGTAGGCTCCCATCCCGTAGCCAGCCTCGGCGCCGCGTTCGTCGTCGGCATTCTCCTTGGCAAGTTGGTGAAGCGATGACCTTACACACCGAACGTCTCTGCGACGCAGGCCCCGCGCATGTCATGCGCCGCAATATCAGCCAGTTCGGGAGCGATGTGATAACGCTGGTCGAACTTCAGGCTGAGCTTCTGCAAGTGGACGTGCGCGACTGGGCCAAAGGGTTCGTCAAGTCGGTGGTTGCCCTTGTCGCGGCCCTGGTGATACTGCTGGCCAGCTTGCCGGTGTTGCTAATAAGCCTTGGTTACTTCATCCGCGAGATGAGCGACTGGCCGCTTTCGGCGTCGATGCTCATTGCCGCGGGCGTCGGCATCCTCCTCGCGGCTATCCTCGGCGGCGTTGGCGCGTGGATGCTGAAGCGCGATCACGGCATGTTGCACAATTTCACCACGGAGCTGAAGAAGAATATCGCCTGGCTCAAGCAAGTGATCAGCAATCCAAGCGACGCCGATACAGCGGCTGCCGGTTATGCTCACGGGTCGGCTGTTCGATAGGAGCGTGATTATGTCAGCCGGATATAGCGGAAGCCGAGTCGAAGCCGTATGCGAGGGTCACAGCTCCAGTGAATGGGGCCGACCCTATGGCGGGGGCATCGGCAGCCAGGAACTTAGCCCCGGCGAGGCGGCCCTCGAGTTCCTTCGCGATTACTCGCGCGAGCGGCCGGAAGTCGTTGCGATGTGGGCGTTCGGCCTCGGCTTCCTGCTAGGCTGGAAGCTCAAGCCGTGGTAACGGAATGCCCGCGTTTACTCGCCCGGCTCGACCACCTGGCCGACTTGGATGCCCAGGTCCCGCATTTTGTTACGTAAGCTGCCGCGCGTGATGCCCAGCCGTCGGGCGGCCTTCGACTGATTCCCTTGCGTTTCGCGCAACACCCGCGTCAGCAAATATCGCTCGAGCATATGGAGCGATTCCTGATACAGATTGTCGGAGTCGGCCGACAGCCGCGCATCGACATAGGCGGCGAGATCGACCCCGTCTCCGTTCTCTGACGCCGAGGCGCGTCGAGCGGCCGGCGTTTGCAGGTTCTCGACAATCTCTTTCGGCAGCAGCTCCGGCACGATGGTCGGACCCGTGGCCATCAGCATGGCTCGTCGCACAGCCGCCTGAAGCTCCCGGATGTTGCCGGGCCAGTTATAGCGTTCCAACAGCTCCAGCGCTTCGGGCGAGATGCTGGTGATCTTCTTGCCAAGCTGCGTGTTGAACCGTTTCAGGAAGTGGTCCAGCAACAGCTTCAAGTCGCCTTCGCGCTCACGCAGCGGCGGCAGCTTAATCTCGAAGCCGTTCAGCCGATGGAACAGATCGAGCCGGAACTCGTTGTCCTCGATCATCTGATCGAGATCGCGGTTAGTAGCCGAGATGAGCCGCACGTCGACCGAGATGGTTTCGTGGCCGCCGACGCGTTCGAACTTCTGCTCCTGCAACAACCGCAAAACCTTGCTCTGCGTGGCGGGCGACATATCGCCGACTTCGTCGAGGAAGATCGTACCGCCGTTGCACTGCTCGAAGCGGCCGATGTGGCGACGGTCGGCGCCAGTGAAGGCGCCCTTCTCGTGGCCGAACAGCTCGCTCTCCAGCAGCGTATCGGTCAGCGCCGCGCAGTTGACCGCCATGAAGCAACTGCGGCTGCGGTGACTGTGTTGATACAACGCCCGGGCGATCAGCTCCTTGCCCGAGCCGCTCTCGCCGCGGATGAGCACGGTCACGTCCTGCGCGGCAACACGACCGATCTGCTTATACACCTCGAGCATCGAGTGGCTGCGGCCGACGAGGATGTCGCTCTCCTCGGATTCGGGGTCGGCCTCGTGCAGATGAACGGGCGAGTTCATCAGCCGACGGGTTTCAAGAGCTCGCTCCACGAGCGATCGCACTTCGCGAACATCGAGCGGCTTGAGGAGGTAATCGTAGGCCCCCATCTTCATCGCTTCGATCGCCGTGTCGCTGTCGTTCGTCGCCGTGATGAAGATCAGCGGCAACCGCGTGTCGACCTGGCGGATCTCCTGGGCGAGCTCGATGCCCGAGATTTCCGGAAGCATGATGTCGAGCAGCAAAGCGTCGGGCTTATGTTCGCGAAGGGCGGCGATCCCTTCGGCTGCCGTGCTGGCCGCGTGCACCTCGACGTCGGAGTCTTTGAACGCCTTCTTCACCAAGAGCAAGACGGTCCGATCGTCGTCAATTACCAGCAAACTCGACATAGATTTCCTTCGACAGACTTGGCGCTAGCGCGCCGCGACCCGACTAGTCACAATAGCGCGCACGCAGTCTTCAACTTTATCTGCACCGCGGGCCTAGCTTCTTCCCGGCGGGTAGTTGCGCATTTTAACCAACTTTCTCGCATTTGCGAGTCTGCCGGCTCGGAATAGCGGCCCCGTTTGCACGCGTCTCGTCGAGGTCTTCCGATACACCCGGCCGCAAGTCCGCTTGCCACGCCCGCGGCAGTTCTGAGGCGACGAAGCCCGCCGCCACGCTGCTCGGCGCCGCTGGAACGGCCGGCGGCAATTGCCATCCCTTGAATACGGAAACCCGCTATCCAGTGTTCAACGGGATTCAGCGGGTTTCAGAACCGCGGTCGGCGACTGAGAAGCTCGCGCAGCTGCTGCTTCCCCAATGGCTTGGTAAGGTGGTAGTCGAACCCCGCCTCCTTAGCCATCCGCTTGGCTTCATCATGGCCATAGCCCGTCACCGCTACGAGATACGCCGAGGCCGTTTCTGGCATCGCCCGCAAGGCCCTGCTGACTGCATAGCCGTTCATCTCGCCGGGAAGTCCAATGTCGCATAGGACGACGTCCGGCAAAAAGTCCGCCGCCTTGGCGATGCCCGCCGCGCCGTCTTGAGCCGTCTCGACCGTGTGGCCCTCCATCTGCAGCATCCTATTCAGCGGTATGAGGGCGTCCCGGCGATCGTCGATGATGAGAATCCGCTCCAGCGAGGCGATGGTAGGCGGCGACTTTGGCGGACCGTCGCCGGCGGGGGCTGGTACGCAGGGTAGTTTAATGGTGAACGTGGCGCCGTGGCCGAGGCCCTCGCTATGCGCTGTGACCGAACCGCCGTGCAAGCGAATCAAGCCGCGCGTCAGCGCCAGCCCAAGGCCTAGTCCCCCGCGATTTCGCTCCAAACTAGTATCCGCCTGGCTGAACGGATGGAAGATGCGACCGAGCGTTTCGGCGGTCATGCCAATTCCGCGATCGCAAACCGTGATGGCCGCCTGGGTCTTCTCAGCGTCGACTGCCAGCTCAATCGAGATGACATTCGGCCCGTCGCTGAACTTGTAGCTATTGTGGATGATGTTCGAGAAGGCCTGCGCCAGCCGCGCCGGATCGGCCCAGCACCAGAGATCGATGTCGGGAATATTTACCCGCAACTCGCAATCGTCGAGCGTACGGCTCTTGCGATAGTCGTCAACCGTGTCCTGCAGGAGTCGCCGCAGGTTGGCGTATTGGTGCCGCAGCCGGAGCTTGCCGCGGGCGATGCGCGAAACGTCCAGCAGGTCGTCGACGATCCGCGACATGTAGGTCGCCTGCCGTGCGATGACGGCCTGCATCTCCGCCGCTTCGGGGTCGAGCGAAAGCATGCTCAGCACATGGGCCCCGGTGACGATGCCGGCGAGCGGATTGCGCAGCTCGTGGCCGAGCATCGCCAGGAATTCGTCCTTGCGGCGATCGGCTTCGCGGAGCGCGGCCTCGGAGCTCTTGATGTCCGTGATATCGACCGAGCAGCCGACATAGCCCAGGAACGCCCCATCGGGACGGAAGCGCGGTGCGCCGGCGGCGCTTAACCAGCGATACTCGCCGTCGGCGCGGCGAAAGCGGTACTGCGCCACAATTGGCTGATGCCGATCGAACGCCTCGCGATAACTCTCGACGTAGGGCAAGTCATCCGCGTGGAGGTACTTCGTCCAGTTCATCCCCTGAACGTCTGAAAGCTGTCCGCCGACGAATCGCATGAACTCGCGGTTCACATACTGGCAGCCGCCGACGCCATGGACCCAAATGAGCACCGGCGCGTTGTCGGCCATGTTGCGGAAGCGGGCCTCGCTCTCGCGAAGCTCGTGTTCGACTTCTTTAAGTTCGCTGATGTCGAGATTGATGCCAACCCAGGCGATGATCTCGCCTCGGTCATTGCGCACCGGAACGCCGCGGGCCAGCACTGGATGCCACTGTCCGTCGACGCCGCGGAAACGATGCTCGACGTCCCAGGAGGCGCCGGTGGCTACACACTGCTTCCAGGCGGCGATGGTTTGCTCCACGTCATCCGGGTGCAACAAGTCGCACCAGCCAAGATTGGAGCACTGCTCCTGCGTGATGCCGACAAGCTTCAGGAACGACTCGCTCGAATAAATGTTCCGGCCCTCGGCGTCGCACACCCAAATGCCGTAGTCGATCGACTCGCCAATGGCGCGGTACATCCGTTCGCTATTGCGGAGAGCGGATTCCGCTTCCTTGCGGGCGGTGATGTCGGCGATGGTGCCGATGTAGCCGATCATCTCGTCCGCAGCGTCGTGGAGCGGCACCGCGTTTCCCTGCAACCAGATCACGACGCCGTCCGTCCGCAGGAAGCGGAATTCTGCGGACGACGCGGCGCGGTTGGCCACCGCGCGACGCCAGCCTTCCATAACTCGATCGCGATCGTCGGGGTGAATCGCCGTGGTCCAGCCGGCGCCGGCGGCTTGTTCGGGCGTCAGGCCCGCCATCGCGCACCAGCCTTCATTGACGAAGACGCTGTTTCCGTCCATATCCGACTGGAAGATGCCCACCGGAGCGTGGCTGGCCAACGTGCGGAACCGCTCTTCGCTCTCGCGAAGCGCGATCTCGCCGCGCTTGCGCTCGGTGATATCGAGCGTGGCCCCGAGCATCCGCACGGCCTGACCATGTTCCCGGATGACGGCCGCGTTGCTGAACAGCCACACCTCGGCGCCGTCAGGGCGAATGGCGCGGAACTCGATTTCCAACGGCGCGTCGCTATCGACCGCACGGCGAATCGCGTCCTGAATCCGCTGGCGATCGTCGGGATGGACGAGCGCCTCGAAACCTTCATAATTCGCCAGGTCTTCCGAGCGGACCCCCAAGATCGTCTGCAGCGACTCGGACCAGGAGACCCGATTGGCCTCGATGTCCCAGGCCCACACGCCGACCTTGCCGGCTTGCGTGGCCAGTAGCAGCCGGCGTTCGCTGTCGCGAAGAGCCTGCTGGGCTTGCTTTCTGTCAGTGACGTCGACGGATACGCCGCCGACGCCGATGACCGCGCCCGCCGCATTGCGCAACGGAAACTTGACGGAAAGATAGTGCCGATCGCCCGTCGGACAGGGGATCACCTCCTCCTGCTCCATCGATTCCCCGGCGTTCAACACCTGCTGATCGAACTCGCGAATTGCACCCGCTACTTGCCGCGGCAACAGTTCGCCGTCCGTCAGGCCGAGGACTCCTTCAGCGCGTCCCAGGGCCTGGGCGGCCAGCGGATTGCAGAGGAGATACCGACCCTCGACGTCTTTAATGTAGATTGCGACCGGCGCATTCATCGTTACCGCGCTGAGCCGCTCTTCGCTCTCACGCAGCGCTCGCTGGGCATTGGCCGCTTCAAGGGCGACCCCTGCATACGACGCGAGACCGGCTACCAGTCGTTCGCATTCGACGAACGCCCTCGGCTCCGCATGACCGAACAAGAGCGTGCCGAGCGATTCGCCCGTGTGCGAGTTAATCGGCGCGAGCAGGTAACTCCGCCAGGCCTGTCCTGTCGTCAACTGCTGGAAGCGAGGATCGTTCTCAGCGTCATCGCAGCGAATGGGAACGCCATGGGAGAGCAATGCCATCGTTCTGGCGGCAATGGGGCTTAAGTCAGTCGCCGGCCCTGAGCTCGCCAGAAGCCGCGGCGGCTGGCCATTATCACCGCTTGGTGCGAAGAAGCCGCAGAACTGAGCTTCACAAAGCTTGGAGCCGACCTCCACAACCTTCCGCAGCAGCGTCTGCAAATCGAGTTCAGACGTCAACTCGCGCGCGACCTGGTTGAGCGTCTCCGCCTCGATCCGCAGCAGCCGCTCGCGCTCCAAGGCTTCCTGAAGTTGGGCGAGGGAGGGATCCATGGGGCCGCTATCAGGAAGCTCCGATGGCTGCGATGGGGGGCCGCCATCAGACGCACTCAAAACCTTCATAGCGCTGCCCGAACAGGAGCCAATCGACGTAGTGAACGACGGTCTAGGGCGCACGCCGCCGGCAAATGTGCTTGGAATTATCGCAATTTCAGGCGTGAACTGCAATCATTGCCATCGTGAGGTCCGCTTTTCGTCTGACGCTCGCGATTTATCGATCGACGGTCGAATCGGCGGATTCAGCATGAATGGCAACGCGCTGAGCTGCAGATTCATCGAGAACTGACTTCGCCTCCGCCAGCCGCAGCGGATCTCCTGACACGAAAATCAGCGTCCTCCCGGCTTGCAGGTCGCGCTCGTATTCATGAATTCGGTCTTCTTTGACCCCCCAGCCACTCATCGCGCCGACGATGCCGCCCACCAATCCGCCGGTGATCCCGCTGGCGATGGCGCCGGCGAATACGACCGGCCCGATGCCGGGAATGATAAACAGCGCCGAGCTCGCCAGCAAACCAATCGCTGATCCGGCCGCAGCCCCCAAGGCTGCGCTCTTCTCCATCCGATCGCCTTGATCCAGCGGACTGGTCGCGTCGAGCTCGCTCTCATTGGCGCGGGTGATGAGCGACACATGGGCGGCGCCCCACCCTTCCTGTTCAAGCTGATCAACCGCGTCCCGCGCGTCGCTAACCGACTCAAAGACTCCTACCACGCAGTCCTGATACATCGCGCAGCCCTTCGAGAGAATGTAGTTTTATCGGCGGGGAAAGAATACAGGCGACTTCGGCGCACAGCACGACAACTTGACGTGCACATTTTATGCCGCATTGGCGAACCTCATACCGCTTGCATCCACCGTATCGGGCCTGGTCCAGCGAAGACCGCAATGGCTTGGAACCACACAAGAATTAAGCTTGCAACAGGGCTTGCTGCTTCACTTCCTCGCCCGTCGCCTGACGCTCGTGGCCATCATCACTCGCCTCATTCTTCTTGGGATTGAGTGAGCTGCGACATTGCGACGGGCGCAACGCCCGCCGCATGCAACGGCAAATCGATGCGCGGCACATCCGTTGCAGATTACGGCTCCCCCCTTGCAGCCAATCCTCTTGCACCTGCCCGCGCGCTGCTCGGGACGCCTCTGTATTGCGGAAACGACCATTCTTTTTGATCGCCTGTCCCAACGTGACGCGTTGCGACTGGACGTGTGCATTCACAGAAGGGAGGTGGTGAAGCGAAGCAACCGGCGGTTGAATGCAACGACTCCATCAGGCGGCATTGACCAATGCAGCCAACTTTACGCGAATTCTAAGGAGAGACCGTAATGAAGAAGTTCATCGCACCGGCACTGCTCGCCATGGTTGCCATGTGCAGCCAAGCGCTCGCCCAAAGTGCCACGGAAACGCAGCGCGATCGAGCCGGCGCCGCCGACCCGACGCAGCGAATTGAAACCCAACGAGATGAGCAGTCACAAACGCGAAGCAGCGCCCAAAGTTCGCAGGGCAATTCGCTTGACCGGCACATTGCGGTGTGCCTGACGCTCGGCAATCAGGAGGAGATTCAGCTTGGCCAGTTTGCGCAGGACAGGGCGCAGCATCCTCAGGTGAAGCAATTCGCCCAGATGATGGTCGAAGAGCATCAACAGGCGGTGCAGCAACTGCAGCAAGCGGCGCCGGAAGTGGCAAGCCTGAACCTGCAATTGACCGCTCAAGGCGGCCAGGGCGCGACAACTGGCGCCGGGTCGCGCACACAGGCCGCAACATCCGCCCAGCCTGGCGAGGCGACCCAATCGACCGTCAGCGCAACGGCGGGCAACCAGCGCAGTTCAGCGGCCGGACAGGGCGGTCAACAACAGCAGATGGTCCAGTTCGCTAAAGATGTGGCGCAGAATTGCCTGCAACTGACGCAGCAGGAGCTTGGCCGCAAGCAAGGTATGGAGTTCGATAAAGCCTACATCGGCCAGCAGATCGTGGCTCACACGGGCATGCTCGCCGAACTGCAGGCGGCCCAGCAATATGCCTCGAGCGAGATGCGGCCGATCATCCAGCAAGGCACGCAGATGACCGAACATCACCTGGCTCAGGCGCGGCAGATTATGCAGCAGCTCGACGCCGCAGGCGAAGGCGGCGCCGGCGGGCGCGATCAGGCGCAGCGTCCTGGCGCTCAGCCGACGCGGTAAGCTGGCGGTTCTAAGTGAGAAGCTATAAGCCCAGCACAAGCTGTCCGCTTGTGCTGGGCCTTTTGTGCGCGAAAGGCCAGCACGTGGAGGGCGTAGCCCGCGTCATTACAGTTCCGAATCGTTCTGCGCTTCAACATTTACACTCGACAGCGCCAACCCCGACAAAAGCTCGTCGGTTTCCTTCTCTTCATCAAGTGTTTGCTGCAGCAGTTGGGCAGCATCGGCGTGGCCGAGCATCTCGGCATACGTCCGCGCCGTGCCGTAGCCCGCAATCTCATAGTGCTCCACGCGCTGGGCGGCGCCAATCATCGCCGCGTCGCGGACCGAGTCGAGGCCGTCGGCCTTCACAAGTTCCTGGGCCTCGGCAATGAGACCTTCCATCGCTTTGCACTTGTGTTTGCCCGCGCGAAGGTTCAGGTCGCCGAGAATCTTCTCAAGCCGCTGGAGATGCTCTTGGGTCTGCTCCAAGTGGGTCTCGAACGCTTGTTTGAGTTCATCCGAGGAGGCGGTTTCCGCCATCTTGGGCAGGGCTTTGACCAGTTGCTGCTCAGCGCTGTGGAGGTCCTGCAGTTCCAGCTCGAACAGTGCATCAATCGATTCCAGTTTCATCGGACGGTTTCCTTCTGTAGGGATAGCCCGGGCGCACGGCGCCGCATGTTTCCTTGGAACGACTGTTCGAGCAAACTTCATGCCCCGCCACGATTACGCGACGGGTACGGCACGGCAGATGCACTCGGGACCGCCGCGTCCGTGCCACTTCCACCTCCACGCGAAATGGGGATCTGCGTCGATGTTGGGCAATCTGATCAGCGGCGGAATCGCCGGGCTGGCCGCGACGGCGCCGATGACCGTAGTCATGCGAGCCGGCGAGAGCTATGTCCCGCGACCAACGGGCGGGCGGCTGCCCCCGCGGCAGATTACCGAACGGCTCCTCCATATGGCGGACCTAAAGTCTGGGATGGATGAACAAGAGCGCTCCGCCGCGGCGACGGCGGCGCACTATGGCTTCGGAGCGGCCGCCGGCTGTCTGCTCGGCGCGGCGGCGCCGCAGCTTCCGCAAGTTTCACGGCCGCTGCTGGGTACGGCGATCGGCCTGGCTGTCTGGGCCGGGAGCTACATGGGTTGGCTGCCGCTGGCCGACATTCGGCGGCCCGCCACAGAAGAACCCAAGGAGCGTAACGCGCAGATGATCGCAGCCCACGTCGTTTGGGGCTGCGTCGCGGGATGCATCATTGCCGCCGTCGAGCAAGGCTCTAGAGCGCGTACCTGATAAGTGTAGCGGCCGTCATCCTGAGCGAAGCGAAGGATCTGGCATAACGCTAGGTTCTCGCTCCACTGAGACATGATTAGATGCGGTCTTTGAGCCCTGAAACGCCGGCATGCTCGGCGCAGTGATCGCAGCAGAACATCTGCCCGTTCGCTTCAAGACCGTGCCCAACGATTCGGCAGCCGCAGTGGCTGCACTCGGGCGCCAGCGCGTGGATGGCACACTCAAAAGAATCAAACGTATGTTCGGCGCCCTCCATCGTCACCGTAAACGACTTGTCGTAGTCGTTGCCGCAAACTTCGCAAAGTGCCATCGCTTACTCTCCTCTCCTTAGCGAGAGATCAATTCTCCTCAAATCGGATGTTCGCGGCGGGCTACGCCGGCTTTCGCGAACCCCAAGTACCTTGGCAAGCGCCAACGGTAAGTCTGAGTAACAAATCCAAGCAGCGCTGATCGCTGGCAACCGCGCGTTGCGTCCGCTCTTTTCGCGACCAGTTCCGCCGTATCTCGGCAGCCCGTTTTCGAATCGTGTGCTCGCTCATGACGCCCTCCCGTAGGGAACAAAACTGATGGAAGGCTGAAAAGCAAAAGCCATGCCACTGGCAAAATGCCCAAAATCGCCGCTCGCCTGAACGGCGGCGGCAACTACGCGCTTTACAAGAGTTAGCACAAACGGTCGCTTGGCGAGCAGCCGCGCAATCCTGGTTCAGAAATGCTCGCGCCACGGCCAAACGGGCCTAACGGCCGTTGTAGGCAGGCCGCCAGGGCCAGGGGAGAACGCCGGTGCGCTCGGCCCACTCTTCCCACTGGCCGCGCATCGTCGCGACGCGCTCAGGCTGGCGCTCCGCCAGGTCGTTTAGCTCCGTTCGATCCGACGCCATGTCGTACAACTCCCATCGGCCGCCGGGTCCTTTGGCGACCAGCTTCCACCGACCGTCGCGTATCGCACGATTCCCTTCATGCTCAAAGAAGATCGGTTCGTCCCGTTTGATGCTGCCGCCGTCGAATGCCGATCGCAAGCTTACGCCTTCGAGCGGTTTGACCGCCGATCCGTTCCTCTCGGCGGGAAGCTCAACTCCCGCCAGATCGAGGCAGGTCGCCATGACGTCGATCAGATGGCCTGGCTCGTGGCACAATTCGCCGCGCGCCGCAATGCCGGCTGGCCAGTGGGCGATGAGCGGCGTGCTGATGCCCCCTTCATGGACCCAGTGTTTATATTCGCGGAAGGGAGTGTTGCTGACGTTCGCCCAGCCGCGGCCATAGCCGATATACGTGTCCGCCGGCCCTGGCATGACGCCGACGCCCTGCCTGACTGGATATCCGTCACGGGTTTGCTTCGGCACGAGATCGGGCTGCAGATAGTCGTCGGCCAGCGGCGGCAACGATGGCTTGTCGGCACGAGCGGTCCCCCGCTTCCGCCGTCCCTGCAGCTCGGCGCATCCGCCGTTGTCCTGCAAGTAGAGGACGAGCGTGTTGTCGACCAACTCATGCTCCTTCAGCGCGTTAACAATCCGGCCGACGCCTTGATCCATGGAGTCGACCATCGCCGCATATACTTCCATCGATCGCGCCTCGAAGGCGGGGTCGCTTACCTTGGACCAATCTTCGGCCGCCGGCGAGAGCCCCCACGAAGGGTCGATCACGCCCAGCTCCTTGGCCCGCGCGAAACGCGCCTCCCGAATGGCGGCGAAGCCGGCGTCGTAGCGGCCTCGGTATTTGGCCATGTCCTCGGTCTTCGCATGCATCGGCCAATGGGCGGCCGTGTACGCCACATACATGAAGAACGGCTGATCCTCGTGCTCGCGGGCGTGATCGGCGATAAACCGAGCGGCATGATCGCTGATCGCGTCGGTGTAGTAGTACTCGCCGTCAGGCCGGTACTTGGGATCGGCAAAGGGGGAGATCGGCTTGTTATTGCGCACCAGCCCCGTCGGGTCGAAAAAGCTGCCGCCTCCTTTAATCGTGCCGTAGTAGCGGTCGACCCCCCGCTGCAGCGGCCAGTTCACCCGTCCGCGCCGGATCGCCGGTTTGTTGAACCCCGCCAGATGCCACTTGCCGGTCATGTACGTGCGGTAGCCGGCCGGCCGCAGAGCCTCGGCGAGGGTAAGGCAGCGGTCGCTCAGTTGCCCCGAGTAATGCGGACCCTCGACATTGTGCTTGCCACCGGTCATGTGGCCCATGTTGGCCTGGTGCGGGTAGACGCCGGTCAGCAGCGAGGCCCGCGTAGGGCAGCAGCGGGCCGCATTGTAAAACTGGGTGAATCGCAAGCCGTCCGCGGCCAGCGCATCGAGATGGGGCGTATTGATTTCGCCGCCGTAGCAGCCCAGATCGCTGAAGCCCATGTCGTCGCTGAGGATGACAATGATGTTAGGCCGCGGCGCGGGAGAGAGATTAGCGCCGGCGGCGATGGGCGTAAGAATCGCGAAGAAGCACGCACTTAGGAACGCCCGTCGGTTACACTGCATTACTAACTCCGTAATTGCGAACAAGACAGATTTGCCATTGTTGACTCCGCCTATGACGACCGCAACTGATTCGACGGGTTTGAAGATGCGACTCACCGCAATGCTGTTAACGGCAATAATGCCCGTCGCCGCCTACGCCGCCGAAGTCCGCCGGATCGCCGACTATCCGCCGGACGACTGGCACTCGTCGTGGGACGATGTGCTCGCAGGCGTGGACGCGCCCGAAGACTGGGAGAAGCGGCGTGAAGAGCTCCGCGCAAAGTTTCTCGAGCTGATTCGCGACCAGCACAAGCCGGCGCGGCCATCGCTTGAGCTGCAGATCCATGAAACGGCGATCGTCGACGATTGCTACGAGCGGCGGCTCGTCAGCTATCAGGTAGAACCAGGCGAGCGGGCCCGCGCCTTCATCGGCCTACCGCTCGGCTTGAAGGGCAAGGCGCCGGGGGTCGTCGCTTTGCACGGCACGTTCGAGCGCGGCATCGAGCAGGCCGCCGGCCTGGTGGACAATCCCGAGAAGGCGTATCTCGATCACCTCTGCCGCCGCGGGTATGTCGTGATTGCCCCCGAGCACTTCGTCTCCGGCGAGCGCGTGCCGCCGGAAGGCCGTTACGACACGACCCGGTTCTACCAGAAGCACCCCGAGTGGACCGCCGTCGGCAAGTTTACCTACGAGCACTCGATCGCCGTTGATATCCTCGCGAGCATGCCGGAGGTCGATGCCAACCGCCTCGGCGTGATGGGCCACTCGCTCGGCGGCCAGGGCGCCATCTTTCTCGCCGCTTATGACGAGCGACTGAAGGCCGCCGTCAGCAACTGCGCCGCGGCGTTCTTCCGCCACAATCCGGGCGTCGAGCATTGGGCCCGCGACCACTGGTACGTCTACTTCAAGCACATCCGTCCCGGACTGCTCAAAGGCGAGCTGCCGCCGATCGACTTCCACGAGATCATCGCGCTCGTGGCGCCGCGCGCGTTCCTTGACGTATCCGCGCTGAACGACGGCCGCGTGGATGTGCAGCGGCAGCGCGTATTGATGCTCACCAGCCTGATGAGCGTCTGGGAGTTGAACGATGCTGCACAAAATTTCGCATTCTTTGTGCACGGCCGCGAGCACAGCGTGCCGCATGAATCGCGCGAGCTCATTTACGGATGGCTCGATGCGCAATTAAAGGAACCGATCGCTCCGTCGTCACCTCCGCGCGAATAAGTTTGTCGATTAGAATGAAGCGGGCGATCGAACATGGAGCCTTGCCGGCGATAATAGCTCTTGCATCAAAAAAGATGATGCATTGGCATTTAGGCCCAAAGGGCCGACAGTCAATAGCCAGGGGCGCGAGCCCCTGGGGCCATCGCGCACGACGAA
>DASVCM010000281.1:0-4330 GCA_036381635.1 Lacipirellula sp. | reverse complement strand
CATGTCAGCGGATATACCCGAGAGATTGAAAAAGCTAATGATCAATTGTGGGAGATGATCGACGAAGACAAGAGGATATACTACGACGTGCACAAACCTCTCGCATGTTTTGCTCTTCTCGACTCTTTCACCCGCGGCACTCTGCGCACTAACAAAGTGACCCTATTGCCGTTCGGGCCTAAGCTATTTGCATTAAACGCCTTGCTAGTAGCTGCAAGTCAAGACTCAGTCGCAGTTTGGCGGGTGAGCTCTGGGCACCGTGGCGAAGCGACCGACCGCAGACCGAACGGTAAAGTCATAGGATTGCGAGTCCGCTTTGTCTCTTCAGACGCTAATCACTCAGTCGACCATGTTGGTGACATGTTGGTCTGACGCGGTTTCGGCATTTGCGCCTAATTCTGTACCCAAAAGACCAGTGCTCGCGCAGCGGTACAGAATTCGGGACAGAATCGCTGGAAAACGCCCCAAAATCTGGTAGTATCTGGAAATCGGCGGCAGGCCGATCAGCACTGCTTCTCGCGGCGTAAGTCTTTCACGCCAAACATGAAACCCGCTTGAGTCCATCGAAGGGCGCTACCCACTAGCGGCAGCCTTCGGAACCAGGGGTTGGGGGTTCGAATCCCTCCGGGCGTACTTTTTCAGGCGCAGTCGCTCCCCGCGGCGCGGGACGGCGCCGGCGATCTTTTCGCCGAAGTCACTCGCGTGATCGCGATCGCGCAGGCTTTGTAGGCGGGCTGGTGCGAGTGGGGATCGAACGCCGCGTCGGTCAGGCGGTTCGTGGCCGCGTCGTGCATCGGGAGAAACGCCTGGCCGGGTTGCACGGTGGGAGTCAGATGGGCCCGCGCGTAAAGCTCGCCGCGTTGCGAAGCGATGCGCACCAGGTCGCCGGGCCGGATGCCCAGCTCGTGGGCGTCTTGCGGGTTCATCTCCACGTACAGCTCTCGGGGGTAGAGCTTCCGCAGGATGGCCGACTTCGCGGTGCGCGTCTGCGTGTGCCACTGGGCGGCGGAACCGCGGCCGGTGACGAGTAGCAGCGGGTACTTCTCGTTGGGCGGTTCCGGCAGCGGCCGCGGCGCGTCGGCGATGAACCGAGCGCGGCCGTCGGAGTGGTAGAAGCGGCCGTCTTCAAACAGGCGGCGCTCGGGGCGCAGTTCGTCGGCGCCTGCTGGGAACGGCCACTGGACGCCGCCGCGCGCGGCGAGCATCTCGTAGCCGGCGATCCCGGTGATGTCGCACGGCAGTCCCGCGGTGAGCTGCTTCAGCAGCTCGAACACCGCGGCCGGCGACTCCCAGCGGCGGAACATCTCGCCGCAGCCCCAGTAGTCGGCGATGAGCCTGAAGATGTGAAAGTCGGCGAGCGCGTCGCCGGGGGCGCGGCGAACTTTGCGAGTGAGGCCGATGCGGCGCTCGGAGTTGATGAACGTCCCCTCCTTCTCGCCCCAGCCGGCCGCCGGGAGCAGCAAGTGGGCCAGTTGCGCCGTCTCGGTCGAGTGGTACAAGTCCTGCACCACGAGGAAGTCGAGCCGGTCGATCACGTCGCGGAACATATTCTGGTTGATCCACGAGTGGGCCGGGTTCGTGCCGATGACCCACAGGCCGCGAATCTCGCGGCGGAGCACCCCCTCGATGATGCGGTGATAGGGCCAGCCCGGGTCGGTGGGAATTGTGGATTCGTCGATGTCCAGCACATTAGCCACCTTGCGACGATGCGTAGCGTTCGCAAAGTCATGGCCGCCGAGCAGGTTCGTTGTGTTGCTGAACAGCCGCGAGCCCATCGCGTTGCATTGGCCGGTGATCGAGTTGGCGCCGGTCCCCGGGCGACCGATGTTGCCAGTCATCAGAGCGAGGTTGATGATCGCTTGCGCGGTGCGTACCGCCTGGTGGCTTTGGTTGACGCCCATCGTCCACCAGAAGGAGACGCGCTCGCCCTGATGGATTGTCGCCACCAGGCGCTCGATCGCTTCGACCGAGAGCCGCGTCTCGGCGGCGACCCGCTCGAGCGTGTAGTCGCTGACAGTCGCGGCGAAGTCGTCGAACCCGGCCGTGTGGGCGTCGATATACTCGCGATTGATCCAGCCGCGAGTGATTAGCTCTCGCGCCACGCCGTAAAGAAGCGCAAGATCCGACTTCGGATAGAGCGGCAAGTGCTGCGTCGCGGCCATCGCCGTTTCGGTCGCACGGGGATCGATCACGACGATCTGCGGTCGATGCGCGTTTGCCATCACTCGTTGCCAGAGGATCGGATGGGCGATGCACAGATTGCTTCCCACCAGCACGATGACGTCCGACTCTTCAAAGTCGGCATACGAGTACGGCGGCGCGTCGAAGCCGAAGGCCTGCTTATAGGCAACCACGGCAGACGCCATGCACTGACGGGTGTTGCCGTCGCCGTGGAGCATGCCCATGCCGAACTTGGCCAGCGCGCCGAGCAGAGCCATCTCTTCGCTGACGATCTGGCCGGTGCTGAGGAAGGCGATCGAATGCGGGCCATGTGCGGCTTGGATCGCCTGCATGCGCTCGACAAACGTGCGGAGGGCGCGGTCCCAGCTCACCGGCTCCATGCGACCGGCGCTGCTGCGCAACAGCGGCGTCGTGGCGCGATCCGGTGCATCGAGAACGGCCAGCGATTCCCAGCCCTTGGGACACGCCATGCCCAGGTTGACCGGATAATCGGCCGCCGGCGTGAGGCCGATGGCGGCGCCGTCGCGAAGATGGATGTTCAGATTGCAGCCGGTGGAGCAGAAGCCGCAGACCGAGCCGGCGACCGCGTCGGCGTGCAAGCCGGCGGGCGCCAGTCCCAGCCCGAAACGAGCGGGCGAGAGGAGCAGCTCTCGCGTGAGCGGGCCTTCGCGCTGGAACAACATAGGCAGGGGATTGTTTTGAACGTGTGTCACCCCGAGGTCCGCCGAGGGGTCCGGCTAGATTTCTCGGCGGACCTCGGAATGACATGATGGTGGCCTTAGAGTATGTGCTCTAGCGGGTGTCTCCCGGCATGCGCGGCGCGGCGCAGGCGGTGAAGAACAGATAGCGTTCCAAGAGTTCGCCCGCCAAACAGGCGGCGAACAGGAGAACGGCCGTGGCGACGAGCTGCGGCAGACGTTCCGCCGATAACGCCGGAACGGCGCTGGCTTGGACGGCAGGCAACAGAACGCCGCCCAGCACGCCAAGTGCAAAGCGGGCCAGCGTCACGCGCGAAAGCTCGCGCGTAAGCAACAGCGCCGACCGCCGCAGCGGCGTCATGCGCCCCGAAAGCAGGTGACGCAAGATCTCCGCTTCCCACAGCAGCTTGGCCGCGGCGATGCTGATCAGGATTTCACAAAGTGCGGGACCGTGGACCTGGATGAGTCCAATCAGCGACGGCGACGGGCGGACGACTGCGGCCACCAGGATGCTCAACCAACCGGCGGCGACGCCCAGCAGCGCCGCCGTCAGAACGAATCGCAGCGTGACGCGGGTGAAGCTCCAGCACTCGCGCCGTGTGAAGACGTAGACCATCGACGAGCAGAACAACCCGACGGCGCCGCTCAGTCCGACCGCTCCGCCCAGCCAAGGGATGAACCGAGCGCCGCCCGGCGACGACGGCACGCCGCTCCATGTCTCCGCCGCGAGGACGCCGGCATACAGCGTGGCGAGGACGGCGAACGCGCCGAACGCGACAATTTCGCGGCTCAGCCACGAGTGGCGAAGGCCCAACACGGCGCGAAAAGCATACTGCGGTCGGCCCAGGTGGAGCAGGCTCGCCGCCAGCGCCAGCAGTCCGAACGCGAGCGATGTCACGGCATGAAGTGATCGCAGCCGCGAATGAGTGGACGCGTCCATCGCCGCAGCCGCAGAAAACGGTTCAAAGAGCAGACCCGCGAGGTAGGCGCCGACCGACAGTTGCGTCAGCACGAGCATCACGACCAGCGGACCGTGAGCATGCTGCGCGCTGGTGCGGAAGTAGTCGGCCGGCAGCAGATTGCGCGGAAAGGCTCGCCGGGTCACGTAGCTGGTCGTCGGCAACGTGAGCTGTGGGTCGGGCGCAGCCGGCAGGAACGCGGCCGCTTCGGCGTCTTCGTGGACCTGCCCGCGGCTCACCAGGCGAATGGCAATCGCCTCGTGCGGGCACGACTGGACGCACGCCGGCCGCTCGCCCGCGGCCAGCCGCGACTGGCACATATCGCACTTGCGGACGATCCCCTTGCCGGGGTGATACTTGGGCACGTCGTACGGGCAGGCCATTGTGCAGTACTGGCAGCCGAAGCACTGGTCGTCCAGGTGCTTGACGATGCCGGTCGCCGCGTCCTTCTCGTAGGCGTTCACCGGGCAGGCGATCATGCACGCCGGCTCC
>DASVCM010000280.1:0-4155 GCA_036381635.1 Lacipirellula sp. | reverse complement strand
AGCCCGCCAGCGAGCCGGCGACCAGACCGCCGACAATGCCGGTGATCAGCCCCGCGCCGACGGGGGCGCCCGAGGCGATGGCGATGCCCATGCACAATGGAAGGGCGACAAAGAAGACGACAATCGACGATAGGACGTCTTGCTTCCAGGTATGGCGAATAGTTGCGAGGTCGGAAGTAATCATGGGAATATGTGTGTGCGGAAGGTGAGGTTGGGCGAATCCGATGTGCGCGTCTTCAGCGGAAACCAGCAATGGCGGCTGCGACGCCGATCTGTGAGAAGAATTGCGGCAATGTCCGCACAACACAGATTGAGCACTCAGTACGGGGTACTGAGTACGCTCTACTGCGGCTTGCGCGGATAGCGACGTTGCAATCCCTCCCGCCGAGGAAGGGGAGTGCAGTTGCTAAATCGCGCGGAGCTCAGACGTCAACTCGTGCGCCGGCACTGCTGGGTGAGTGATCGACTCGAACTGTCCGTGCGCGGGGTCGTAGGCGAAGACCTGTCCGCTTTCGAACTTGTAGACCCAGCCGTGCAACTGCAGTTGCTTGCGGCCCATCGCTGCGAGCACCGAGGGATGCGTCCGGAGATTCTCAAGCTGCACCAGCACGTTCTCTTCGACCGTGGCCGTGACCCGGGCCTGCTTCTCGGTGATGTGGGAATAGTTCTCCTTGATGATCCGCGCGGTTGCCTCGGCATGCTCGAGGAAACTCCGGACAGCCGGAAGCTCGGCGACCTGCTCCGGGTTGAGCAGCGCGTTCATGGCGCCGCAGTGGGAGTGGCCGCAGACGATGATGTCGCGCACTCCCAGCACGGCGACGGCATACTCGATCGTAGCCGCCTCGCCGCAACTGGAGACGTTGTACGGCGGCACGATATTGCCGGCGTTCCGCATGATGAACAGCTCGCCCGGCTTGGTTTGGGTGAGCATGTTCGGATCGATCCGCGAGTCCGAGCAGGTAATGAACAAGGCGAGCGGCTGCTGGCCGTCGGCCAAGCGCTCAAAAAACTTCGTCTGGCAGGCGAAGACGTCCTTCTGGAACTTGTGAATACCTTCAACGAGCTTTTGCATTTTATTGTCCTTGAACAGCGCTGCCCTTTAACGAAGGCAGGGTTGTCGATGGGTATGGCGAAGCGTCGAGCGTCGGCGGCGAGAGCGCCCGCGCCGGGACGCAAACGCAACGTGCCAAATCTCTGCGACGAACGTCAGGAACTTGGAAAGCTTTACGAACGTCAATGCGCGACTAACCGGCGAAGCCGTGCCGAGAGGCGCAGCGGGACGCAAGGCGCTTACAAGCGCAGCGGTAAAGCGAGTCCCAGAGATAGTTGCGGTAAAGAGAGCTCGGCGGACGCCGAGCGGCCGGCGGACTTCAGCGCGGCCAGGCCGCATGCCGCACGGGCAACGCCGCCGGCGCGGCGCTGAGCGGCGCCGCGCAGCTTATTGCGAAGGTCGAGCTGCGGATTGCCGGAGTGGATTTCCTCCTGCAGTTGCACCTCATACTCAGTCTGCACCGCCGTGCTTGGAACCGAGCCGTAGCAGAGCAGAGCGAAGGAGAGGACCAGAAATCGCGACGTGAATCCGCCCGCGGCAGCGAGGGCCGCAAGTAGGCGAGCGCCGGCGATATTGGCATGGGTCCCGACCATTCGACGTGTGCTTCCCCAAATGCCGCAAGGACGGCTGCGGCAAGCTGTTTACTTCTAGACGCCGAAGTAGGATAAGTCAATATTCGTACGGGCGCGGCCGCATGGCCGCTGGTCCTGTTATCGGCATCGTTAGGAACCCGAGGCGATTTGAATGATCAAGTTTTTGCCCGTTTTTGCCGCGGCCGTCATGACGACCGCTGGCGTCGCGGCCGCCGAGCCACGGCCCAATGTCGTACTAATCTATGCTGACGACTTGGGCTTCGGCGACGTCTCCGCCAACGGCGGGTCCATCGCGACGCCGAACATCGATCGCTTGGCGCGCGAAGGCCTGCGGTTCACCGACGCCCACTCGTCGGCGGCCACGTGCACGCCGTCGAGGTTTGCACTGCTCACCGGGCAATACGCGTTTCGGCAGAAGGGAACAGGAATTCTGCCGGGAGATGCGAATCTCATCATTCGCGACAAGGCGCGCACGCTTCCCGAATTGTTCCAAGCGGTCGGCTACGATACGGCCGTCGTCGGCAAGTGGCACCTGGGATTAGGGGATAGTCCCATCGATTGGAACAGCGAGATCAAGCCGGGTCCCGAGCAAGTCGGCTTCGACTACCACTTCATTATCCCGGCGACCGGCGATCGAACGCCGTGCGTGTATGTCGAGCAGAACCGAGTTGTCGGACTGGATCCTGACGATCCGATCAAGGTGAGCTACGGCAAGCGGATCGACGACCGGCCCTCGGGTCGCGAGCGGCGCAAGCAACTGAAACAACAGTGGTCGCACGGCCATGACCAGACGATAGTCAACGGCGTGTCGCGGATTGGCTGGATGACCGGCGGCGAAAGCGCGTTGTGGGTCGACGAAGACATGGCCGACGTGATTACGCGGAAGGCGATCGATTACATCGACGAGCAAGCCGGCGATAAGAACGACTTCTTCTTGTTCTTTTCGACCCACGACATTCACGTGCCGCGCGTGCCGCATCCGCGATTCGCGGGCAAGAGCGGGCATGGTCCGCGCGGGGACGCGATTCTGGAGTTTGATTGGAGCGTGGGCGAGTTGCTTGACGCGCTCGAAAAGCACGGGTTGGCCGATGATACGTTAGTCATCCTCGCTTCAGATAACGGTCCAGTGCTGGACGACGGCTACCGCGACCAGGCGAACGAGCTGCTTGGCGAACACGATCCGAACGGGCCGTATCGCTCAGGCAAGTCCTCGCACTATGAAGGCGGGACCCGGACGCCGTTTATCGTGCGCTGGCCGGCGCGGGTGAAGGCCGGGGAGACGACAGGGGCGCTGTTCGGCCAAATCGATCTGGCGGCGTCAATGGCGAGATTGATCGGCTCGCCGATTTCCGCAGGCGAGTGTCCGGATAGTCGCGACGAGCTGGACGCCCTGCTCGGCGAAGACTCCACGGGCCGGCCGCATTTGGTGCACGAAGCGCGCCGGCAGTCGCTTCGCGTCGCGAACTGGAAGTTCATTCCGCCGGGGCCGACTCGCGATGGGTTGAACCCGCCTCAACACCATAAGGTTGAAGCGCCGGGCGAGTTGTACGATCTGGCCAGCGACATTGGCGAGATGACGAACCTTGCTCAACAGCATCCGGAGCGGCTGCAAGAGATGGCCGCACTGCTTGAGCAGATTCGTTCAATGCCAGATGGCGACGCTCGGTGAGAGGACGACGGTTTTTCGGCCGCCGCCGCCGCATGCATTTAGATTCTTGACAAATCTATACTGATTCGCGGTCAACGCCCTCTTTGGTGCGCTGTATGCAGGGTTACTCGAGCATTGCTGCTAGCTATAATGTCCTCTTGCCCGCCGGGCATGAGGGGCGTCCGAATTGGCCGCGAGATAGTTCGTCATGCGGCATGCATTGCAGTTGCTGCTGAACGTCGGCGGGAGAGCCGCTCTGGCACTCGGGGGCGTCGTAAGTGCAATTGCCGAGTTGAATGCCGCTGGACCGGCGGCGCTCGCGCCTGAGGCGGTCGAATTCTTCGAAAGCCGCATCCGCCCCGTCCTGGTCGAGCACTGCTACGAATGTCACTCCGGCGAGGCTGCCATTCTGCAAGCCGAGTTGCGGCTGGATACTGCGGCCCATGTTCAGAAGGGCGGGCAGTCTGGACCGCTGTTCGAGGCTGGAAAGGCTGCGGACAGTTTGCTCATCTCAGCGCTGCGGTACGAATCGTATGAGATGCCGCCCAATGGGAAACTGCCCGACGCGGTGATTGCCGACTTTGAGCAGTGGATCGCTATGGGCGCTCCCGACTCGCGGACGGAGGACCCCGCTGCGGAAGACGGCGGCGTCGGCGAGCGGAAGAACCCGAAGGACCACTGGTCGCTTAAGAAGCCGCAGAAGCCCGCGGCGCCCCCGGTCGAAGAGCGGTCTTGGCCGCGGACGGTCATTGATTCGTTCGTTTTGGCGCGGCTTGAAGATGAGGGCTTGCACCCCTCGCCCGAGGCCGATCCGCGGACGCTCCTCAGGCGGCTTTCGTTTGATCTGACGGGTCTGCCGCCGA
>DASVCM010000279.1:0-10439 GCA_036381635.1 Lacipirellula sp. | reverse complement strand
CGCCGTGGCCAGCACGCACACGATCGCCGTCAGGTACGCCCGCCGCTGAAAGTTGAATGCTGCCATTCCGTGGAAATCCCCGTTCTGTCTTCGCGTGAGTGCGACGGCCTCCTGCCGGCCCGATCAACGCTCAATCTTACTTGCCCCGCAAAACGCACGGCAAGTGCGATGCGGCTCTCCCTAGATAGCCCGGCCATCCTGGCCGGCCGTAATGCCTGACCCCTGTCACCCCGAGGTCCGCCGAGGGGTTCGGCCAGTGTACTGACACACCGAGCCAGGATGGCTCGGCTATATATGGAATACGGCTCACCGCAGCTTGCAGTTCCCTCGCGCTAGCAAAGTTGCCATCTCGCTCCGCGAGATGGAGCCTCTCGCTCCAGCGAGCGGCCTACACGCCAGCATCTTCGAGATGCCGCAGCCGCCCCACAAGTATATTGAATCGGCCAAGCGCCGCGTTGCGCTCAAACGTTCCCGCCAGCCGCGACGCCGAAGGCCCATACAGCCACTGGAGCCAGTTCGCCGCCGACAGCACCACGCCCGTTGCATCAAAAAACCGCACCGCCTCGCGCTCCTCATCGGTGAGCGGCCGCACCGACTCATACGCCGCCAGCCCCGCCGCCCACCGCGGCTGATCGTCGCCCACCATGCTGCCGAGCAACCGCGCAATATCAGCCGCTGGCGCGGACCCCTCGGCGGCGCCAAAGTCAATAACTCCAGTGACTTCATCACCGGTGAACAGTACATGGTCATGCCAAATATCGCGCAGACACATACCGTGCGGCAAATCCACTTTGTCCCACCGCGCCGATCGGACAAGTTCGCGCGGACCTAGCCGTTCGATCAGTTCCAGTGCCAGCCGCGCCGGCTCACGCTCCTCGGCGGGCAGCAAATCGATGGCGCCGCGCAAGCGGTTAACGTCGCGCCGGTATACCAGACCGTTCAACTTCTCAATCCGCGACGGCAGGGGACCCCAACGCAAATAGGAATTATCGATTAAGGCGGGCATCTCCCAGCGTTCTACCTTCGGCAGCGCGACGAGGTGGATTCTTGCCAACATTCGCAGCGCCGCATCCAACTTCGCTGGCCGCGGGTCGCTCCAATAATCCGCGGCGCCGAGCATCCAGGGCGCGAGTTCCCAGAAATGCCGCCCGGCCTTGACATACGTGGCGCCTTCACTCGTCTCAAGCGGCGCCGGCACGGGAAGATTGTTCGTTGCCAGCTTACGCTGAAACTTGTGGATCGACGCCAGCCGCTCCGCCTGAACGCCCAGCGGCCACTGCCGCATCGCAACCAGCCGCCCGGCATGCTCAACCTGCCAAAGTCGCGCGCCGCTAAACCCGCGCCCCGCCGCGACGGCTCGAAGGACCGGCTCCCCTTCGGCAAACCAGTGGCGAACAATAGCAATCGGCAGTTCCATAAAACACATCAACTTCGGCGACAACATTTAGCCGCGGGGCTCGCCCCGCGACCCGCCGCAAAGCGGCGGGGCTAAATTAACACCCCGCGCCGCCACGCTCCGCAGCGCTACTACATACCCGGCGCCTCCGCCGCTATGCTTATAGTTTACCAACGCCCACCGCGCTCCCGGGCCGGCGCCATGAAAATGATCATCGCCATCATCCAGCCCCCCAAGCTCCAGTCGGTGCAGGAGGCCCTCCGCCGCATCGGCGTCTCGCGGCTGACCGTCGCCGACGCCATGGGCTTCGCCCGCCAGCGCGGCCAGGACGAAACCTACCGCGGCAGCGAATACAAAACGAACCTGCTCCGCAAAGTAGCCCTCGAGATCGCCGTGAACGACGACTTCGTCGAACGCACCGTCGAGTGCCTGCAGCAAGTCGCCCGCACCGGCAAGGAGGGGACCATCGGCGACGGCAAGGTGTTCGTCCTGCCGATGGAGCAAGCCATCCAAATCAGCGACGCCTACCGCGGCCCGGGGGCGATTTGAGGTTGGTGGCAAGATGCTGGATGTTCGATGCTGGATGCCTAAATGTTTCATTTAACTGGTGCTCCGTACTTTGTACTGAGTACTCAGTACCTGGCACTCAGTGCTTAGTACCTAGTACATAGTACCCAGCACTTGGCCCTGAACTCCGTGGTCCTCCCGGGCATCAACTCCCTTCAGGCCGCCGCTTTAAGTCGATTCCTCGATGCACGCCCTCCTACTCAGCTCCGACCTGATGCTCATCTCCACCGCCCAAGGAGCCGCCGATCGCCAGGGCGTCCCGCTCAAGATCGCCAGCAACCCCGCGCACGCGGCCACGTTATCCGCAGGCGCCGCCGCCGTGGCCATCGACCTGCGAATGCCCGCTCTGAACATGGCCGCATTGGTCCCGCAGCTTCGCAGCCTCGCCAGCCCGCAAGCCCCAATCGTCGCCTGCGCCCCGCACGTTCACGCCGAAGCGCTCGAAGCCGCCGCCGCAGCGGGCTGCGACGAGGTGATCACCCGCGGCCAATTCGACCGCCGCTTCGACGCGCTGCTCGCCAGACTCACGGCGCCGGCGGAGAGGCGCCCGGCGGCCGATTAGTCGGCAGCGCCACCCCGGTGGCGCCCGTCGCCACCTGCGGCACGCCAGTCGTCGGATCGTCGGCCAGCGGCGGCAACCCGCGCTGCGGGTCCCCCTCGTCGAACTTCGCCTCGGCGATGTCGGTCGAATCAATATTCCGCCGCTGCAAAAGATAGATCCCCACCGCCGCCGGCCACAGATACGCCAGCGGAAACGCCGCCGCGAACATCGCCAGCCCGCGGTTCCAGAACCGTATCATCCGCGCCGACAACTCCTCCGGCGAGGGGAACGAGTCGCGGTCGTCGTCAATCGGCCGCTCCAACAGGACATCGGTGCGCGGCTGCCCTGCCCCGGCGGCAAACGCCCAATGCGTCGCATCGAGCGATGCGCCCACCACAAACGTTACCGCCGCCTGCACCAATAGCCCCAGCAGCCCCGCGACCAGCACATAGAACAACCCATGCAGCGGCCGCTGGTAAACGTAAGCGTACCCGCGGCTGATCGCGTCAAAGGCGTCGGTCCGCTCGGTCGCAACCGTCGACACCATCAGCGGCCAGCCCAAGGCTAGCCCAATCGCCAATATCGCAATCGCGACGCCGACCAGCAGCGCCAAAAACCAGAGGGCCGCCTCGAGCAGCGCAAAGATATTGAACCATGCCAACAGCCCCGCGAGCATCAGCGGCAACGCCACGACAAAAATCGCCAATAGCGCCAACAGCGGCGCCCCCGCCGTCGACAACCACCGAACTGCCGCCGACCGCAGCGCCGCCATCGGCCCGATCGCCTCGCCCTGCGTGAGATAAAGCGCCGCGATCCGCGCAATCGCCCCGCCGAACAGCGCCCAGACTGCAACCGTCCACAATCCGTCTAGCAACAATCCAAACCATGAGCGCCAAGTCGCGACGCGAAACATCTGGATAAAAGGCTGCGACGCCCAGTGCCACCCGCGATACAACGGCCCGCCGAACGCTTCAAGCTGCAGCGCCACGCTCTCGCCGGCCCGCACGTCCAGATCGGCCGCCGTCGGCACGGCAATCGGCGGATCAGCAAACCGCACGAGCGGCGCGATCACCGGATCGTCGAAGAACACGCGATCGACCACCCACCATCCGGCTTCGGTGAGCAGCACGCCAATCACCGCCAGCAGCAGCACGCGCAGCATGATCGACACCCGCGCCGCGCGCACCAGGATCAACCACGGCGCGATCGACAGCCAACGAATTGAAGCAACGGCGGAAGCAGGATGCGACATAATCGAACCTAGTAGCCGCGGGCTAACAGCCCGCCGGTGCACCACGGTAGACCCCACTTCTCCGGCGAGCTGTTAGCCCGCGGCTAATGTTATCTCCCAACGCGGTTGCGATTATAAACAGCAGCCGCGCCGTCCGCCGCGCTGAATCGCCTGGAAAAGAACTCAATCGACGTCCCGGCCGTCATCCGGCGGCAGCTCGTCCGCCTCCGGATCGGGCGCCACGGGAAGCGAATACCCCTCGTCCAGCCACCGCCCCAGGTCGATCAGCCGGCACCGCTCCGAGCAGAACGGCAGCGCCGTCGATTCGCTGGAGTCGAACTCACACTCACAAGTGGGACACCGCATAGAGGCAAGCTGAACTTAAAGAGAGTAGCCGCGGGCTAACAGCCCGCCGGAGAAGCGGAGTCCAGCGTGACGCACCGGCGGGCTATTAGCCCGCGGCTGCTTTCCCTCCGTCAGTCTTTCTTCCCTTTCGACTTCGAATTGCTCTTCTCACTCTTGTCGCTCGATTTCGAACTCGACTTGTCGCCGCCCGACTTGCTCTTCTCGCCGCCGTCGCTGGCCGGCTTGTCCTTCTCCGCAGCCTTCTTGTAGCTCTCGCTCCGATAATCGGTCTGGTAGAACCCGGAGCCCTTGAACACCACCGCCGCGCCCGTGCCGAACAACCGCCGCAACTTCAGCTTCCCGCACTCCGGGCACTTCCGCTGCACGGGGTCGTTGATCCCTTGAAACAACTCAAACTCATGCCCGCAGGCATCGCACTCGTAATCGTAAGTTGGCATATCGAAAGGGGTTCAGGGTTCAGGGTTCAGTAGCCGCGAGCTAACAGCTCGCCGGAGTTGCGCGTCAGGCGCTCCATCAACCAGCTCCACTGGAAACAATCACCTGCGAAGGCCGCACCACGCGATCGTGCAATTTGTAGCCCGTCTGCGCAACCATCATCACATGGCTGGCCGGCACGTCCGCGGAAGGTTGCTGCAGGATCGCCGCGTGAAACTGCGGATCGAACGCCTCGCCCTGCGCAGGAATCTCCTGCACATGGTATTGCCCCAGCACGGTCAGCAACTGCTGCCGCACCAGTCGGACTCCTTCGGTCAGCGGACCCACTTCGTTCGCTTTGGCCGCCGCCTCCAGCGCCCGGTCGATGTTGTCGAGCACCGGCAACAGATCGCGCACCAGCGACAGCGATGCGTACTTCAAATTCTCAGCGTTCTCTCGCGCACTGCGCGTGCGAACATTCTCCAGCTCCGCACGTAGCCGCAGATTGCGATCGCGCTCGGCCGCCAGCTCGGCCTCGACGGCGCCGCCGCCGAGGGCGAAGTCGGCCGTCTCCGAATCGAGCGGCTCGCCGCCGGGCGTCGGCGCTCCGTCGGCGGTCGCCGCGTCGAGCTGATCGTCCTTCGGATCGATCACGCCGCCGTCGCGCCGGGGTCGATCGCCGTATGTCGCTTCTTCAGCCATGATCGTTGATTCCCTTAATGCGGTGGGTGGCATGGCCTCGGAGGTCCGCCGACGTGGCCATGTTTTCGAAAGCTCTGCATGCCCACGCGGACGAGGGCATCCCACCCTGCCCGCCGGCAGCGCCGGCCGCTTTCCTTCCTCCTCTTGCGTGAAGTACTCCTTCACCTTCTCAAAAAAACTCTTCCGCGCCGGCGCCACGTTCTTGTGCTCCAGCTCAGCGAGTTTACGCAACAACTCCTCTTCCTCGGACGTCACCTTCTTGGGGACCTCGATCGTGACCTGCACCAACAGGTCGCCCACGCCCGCCACCCGCGGGTCGCGAATCCCCTGCCCGCGGATCCGGAATACGTCGCCCGACTGTGTGCCGGCCGGTATTTCCAACTCGCTTGGCCCCGCGAGCGTAGGCACTTCAAGTGCCGTGCCAAGCACCGCCTGCGAGTAGGTGATCGGTACCCGGCAGATCAGATGCTGCCCCTCGCGCTCGAACAGCGGATGCGGCAGCACGGCGACCACGCAGTAGCAGTCCCCCGGCGGCCCGCCATGCTGGCTCGGCTCCCCCTCGCCCGTCATGCGGATCTGCATGCCGTTGTCGACGCCGGCGGGAATATCAACGTCCGCCTCTACCTTTCGCAGGGTGTGCCCCGCGCCGCGGCACTTCCGGCATGGCTGCGACACAGATGAGCCCTCGCCGTGGCAGGCCGGGCAGGTCGTCTGCATCCGCACGATGCCGGCCTGCTGAATGATCTGCCCGCGGCCGCCGCAGTACTTACACGTCTCGCGCTTGCTCCCCGGCGCCGCGCCGCTCCCCTGGCACGAGTCGCATGGCTCGTGCCGGTGGAACTGCACCTTCTTGCGAACGCCGTCGGCCGCTTCTTTCAGCGTGAGCGTCACCTCGCACCGCACGTCGCGCCCTTTGCGCGGCCGTCGCGAGCGCTGGCCAAAGATATCGCCAAAGATGTCGCCGAACGCCGAGAAGATGTCCTCGACGTCGTGGAAGTGCGCGCCGCCGCCGGCGCCATTGACGCCCGCATGGCCGTACCGGTCGTATCGGGCCCGCTTGTCGCGGTCGTTCAGCACCTCAAACGCCTCGCTGCACTCCTTGAAGCGTCCAATCGCCTCCTCGTCCCCCGGGTTCTTGTCGGGGTGATACTTCACGGCAAGCTTGCGATACGCTGCGGCAACCTCGGTCCCCGAGGCCGTCCGCTCGACGCCGAGCACTTCGTAATAGCAGCGTTTACTGGCCATCGTGGCGCTCATAATTTCTCGGCGCTATGGACTGGTCGCTTAAGCGACCAGTCCGTAGCGGGTACACAATCTTCCTCTTAACTAATCATCACTACAAACAACCGGGCCACTCGCTTCGATCAAAAATCGAGTGGCCCGGCGTGCTGCTCGTTCAATTATACGTCGGCGTTCACTCTTAGCCCCCGGTCGGTGACTGGGGGCTAAATGGCCGTTACCGAACGCTCCCCGCGACTGCCCGCTTGTCCTGATCCTTCGCGTCCAGGTTTGTCACCAGCGCTTCGGTCGTCAGGATCAAGCCCGCGATGCTCGCCGCGTTCGAGAGGGCCGTCTTCACGACCTTTGTCGGGTCGATCACGCCGGCCTTGAACATGTCGACGTACTCCCGGTTGTTCGCGTCGTAGCCCACTCCGGCAGCCTTGCGGCTCACCTCGTCGGCGACCACGCTGCCGTCCACCCCGGTGTTATCGGCAATCTGCTTCAGCGGGGCGTCGAGCACGCCGTAAATAATGTCGATGCCGATCTTCTCGTCGCCCTTCCCCTTCACGGCCTCGACCGCGTCCTGGCACCGCAAGAGCGCGACGCCGCCGCCGGGCAGAATGCCCTCCTCGACCGCCGCCCGCGTGGCGTGCAGCGCGTCCTCGACGCGGGCCTTCTTCTGCTTCATCTCGGCTTCACTGTTGGCGCCGACCGAGATGATCGCCACGCCGCCGGTCAGCTTCGCCAGCCGCTCCTGCAGTTTTTCGCGGTCGTAGTCGCTGGTGGTCGACTCGATCCCCTTGCGAATTTGCTCGATCCGCTTCTGGACCTCGGCATTGTTGCCGCCGCCCTGGACAATCGTGGTGTTGTCCTTGGTGACGGTCAGCTTCTTCGCCCGGCCGAGCTGATCGAGCGTGACGTTCTCCAGCTTGATGCCCAGGTCCTCGCTGATCATCGTGCCGCCCGTGAGCGCCGCGATGTCCGCGAGCATCGCCTTGCGGCGATCGCCGAAGCCCGGCGCCTTCACCGCGCACACATTCAGCACGCCGCGCAGCTTGTTCACCACCAGCGCCGCCAGGGCCTCGCCCTCGACGTCCTCGGCGATGATCAAGAGGGCCTTCCCCTTCTGGCTCACCTGCTCCAGCACTGGCACCAGCTCGCGCAGATTGCTGATCTTCTTCTCGTGGATCAGCAGGTACGCGTCGTTCATCACGCACGCCATGTCGGCCGTCGAGTTGATGAAGTACGGCGACAGGTACCCCTTGTCGAACTGCATCCCCTCGACGAACTCGAGGGTCGTCTCGGTCGTCTTCCCTTCCTCGACCGTAATGACGCCGTCCTTGCCGACCTTCTCCATCGCGTCGGCCAAGAGGTCGCCGATCACCCGGTCGTTATTCGCGCTGATGGCGCCGACCTGAGCGATCTGCTCCTTGCTCGAAACCTTCTTGCTCATCGCATCGAGCTTCTCGATCGCTCCGTCGACGGCCTTCTTGATGCCGCGCTGCACCGCCATCGGGTTCGAACCCGCGACGATGTGCCGGGCGCCTTCCTTCAGAATCGCCCGTGCGAGCACGGTCGCCGTCGTAGTGCCGTCGCCGGCCAGCGAGCTGGTCTTGTCGGCTACCTCGTGCACCAGCTTGGCGCCCATATTCTCGAACGGGTCTTCCAGCTCGATCTCCTTCGAGACCGTCACGCCGTCCTTGGTGACCGTCGGGCCGCCGAACGACTTGTTGATAATCACATTGCGGCCGGTGGGCCCCATAGTCACGGCCACCGCATCCGCCAGCTTATCGACGCCGCGCAGCAGCTTCGCCCGGGCAGCGTCGTCGAACATCAGTTGTTTGGGCACGGTACTTATTCCTGAATTACGTGTTTTGATGTTGTCCGGCGAATATCGTTAGTTGTTAGTAGTTAGTCGATAGTTGCCAAATGCTTGGATCTTCGCGACCAACGACCCACTAACTACCCCACCACCTTCGCGAGGATATCGCTCTCGCGAAGAATCTTGTACTCAACGTCGTTCACCTCGACGTCCGAGCCGCCGTACTTGCCGAAGATCACTTCGTCGCCGACGCTCACCGACAGCTCGCCCCGGGCGCCGCTGTCCAGCAGCTTGCCGGCGCCCACCGCCACCACCTTGCCGCGCTGCGGCTTCTCGCGCGCCGCATCCGGCAGCACAATGCCCCCCGCGGTCACCTCCTCAGCCTCCAGAGGCTGCACCACCACACGATCGTCAAGCGGACGGAGTTTGATTTTGGCCATACGTGGGTTCCTTCGTTTATGTGTTTGCGAAAGTTTGAGTTTTATTGTGTTGGGTAGAGGCTGTTAGCTATTAGCCAGAGAAGGATGTCCGAAACTTGCTGTCTGGCTAATAGCTAACAGCTAATAGCTAACAGCTTCTTCTCTTACATCATCCCGCCCATGCCGCCCATTCCACCCATGCCCATGCCGCCCATGCCTCCCATGCCGCCGCCCATGCCGTGGTCATGATGATCATGGCCGCCGCCGGCGTCCTCTTCCGTCTTCGGGATTTCGGTCACCAGCGAATCGGTGGTGAGCAGCAGCGACGCCACGCTCGCGGCGTTCTGCAGCGCGGTCCGCACGACCTTCGCCGGGTCGATCACGCCGGCGGCGATCATGTCGCCGTATTCGTCCTTGTCCGCGTTGTAGCCGTCGGTCTTCCCCTTCATCTGGCGAACGCGATTGACGACCACCGCGCCTTCGACGCCCGCATTCTCAGCGATGTATCGCAGCGGATACTCAAGCACCTTGCGAATAATCTCGGCACCCAGCTTCTCATCGCCCTCAAGCCCCAGCTTGTCGAGCGCCTTCTCCGACCGCAAGAGGGCCACGCCGCCGCCGGGCACCACGCCCTCGGCCAGCGCCGCCTGCGTCGCCGCACGGGCGTCTTCCAGCAGCGCCTTCCGCTCCTTCATCTCGGTCTCCGTCGCGGCGCCGACCTTGATCTCCGCTACGCCGCCGGCCAGCTTCGCCAGCCGCTCTTGCAGCTTCTCGCGGTCGTAGTCGCTGTCGGTCGTCTCGATCTCGCGGCGAATCTGCTCGACCCGCCCCTCGATCGCGTCCTTCTTCCCCGAGCCGCCGACCATCGTCGTGTTGTCGGCCGAGACGGTCACCTTGCGCGTACGGCCGAGGTCGGAAAGTTGCACGCCGTCCAGCTTGATCCCCAAATCCTTGAAGATCGCCGTCGCCCCGGTAAGCGTCGCGATATCGCCCAGCATCGCCTTTCGGCGATCGCCGTACCCCGGCGCCTTCACCGCACAGACCTGCACGATGCCGCGGAGCTTATTCACCACGAGCGTCGCCAGCGCCTCGCCCTCGATATCCTCGGCGATGATCAACAGCGGCTTGGCCGCCTTCGACACGGCCTCAAGAATCGGCACCAGGCTCTTGGCGTTGGAAATCTTCTCCTCGAACACCAGCACGTACGGATTCTCCAGCTCGACCTCCATGTCCTCTTCGTTGTTCACGAAGTGCGGCGAAAGATAACCGCGGTCGAACTGCATCCCCTCGACCACCTCGACGGTGGTCTCGTTGCCGCGGCCTTCTTCAACGGTGATGACGCCGTTCTTGCCCACCTTCGCAAACGCGTCGGCCAGCACGGCGCCGATCGTCGGATCGTTGTTGCCCGCGATGGTAGCAACCTGCTGCAGGCTCTTCTTATCCTTCACGTCCACGGGGTCGGCTGACTTTTGAATCGCCTCGGTCACCGCCGTGACGGCCTTCTGAATGCCGCGGCTCAGCGCCATCGCATCGGCGCCGGCGGCCAGCATCTTGATCCCCTCGCGGAAGATCCCCTCGGCCAGCACCGTCGCGGTGGTCGTGCCGTCGCCCGCCACGTCGTTGGTCTTGCTGGCGGCTTCCTTCACAAGCTGCGCGCCAAGATTCTCATACGGATCTTCCAGCTCGATATCCTCGGCGACCGTCACGCCGTCCTTAGTCACCTTCGGCGAGCCCCAACCCTTGTCGAGCACCGCGTTGCG